>NZ_NRGT01000037.1:0-95014 GCF_002332285.1 Glutamicibacter sp. BW77
TCCGGAGCAACTTTTCAACTCTAGCATGTTTCGTGAACCGGTCATAACCAGTCGAAACGCCTTGTGAAAAGCTCTTTGCTACCGAATGAATTCTTCGTGTATTCCACGTTGTTTTCGTTTCGGCAACAGAGAAAAACTATACGTTCATTCTCGGCGACGCGCAAATCGGCTATTCCCACCAAAAATCACCAATAAACTTAGCCTGACTAGTAGTTTAGTGTTTTGAACACAAGAAAACCGCCAGAAAGGTGTCGTGGTTCACAGACTTTTCTGACGGTTTCTCTTTTTTAGCTGAAATACGTTGGTACTTGACTAAGCGGTTAGCTCGACAACTGCCATGTTCTTCTTGCCGCGGCGCACGATGGCGTACTTACCGTGCAGGAAGTCCTCGTTGCTAAGCACCGAATCGATGCCGGTTACCTTTTCGTTATTTACGTAGGCGCCACCCTCGTTCACGGTACGGCGCGCTGCCGAAAGTGATTCGCTAAGCCCCGATGCATGAAGCACATTCAAGATACCTAGATCATCGGCGCTTATCTGAGCCGAAGGCAGCTCAACCAGCACTGATTCCAGTGTTGGCAGATCGATCTCGTTCAGATCTCCGTTGCCGAATACTGCGGCCGAGGCAGCGATGACTTTATTGGTGGCGTCTTCACCGTGAACCAATGAGGTCACCAACCAGGCAAGTTCGCGCTGAGCTTGGCGCTTGAACGGACGTTCGGCGACCTCGACCGCCAACGCCTCAATCTGCTCGCGGGTTAAGAAAGTGAAGACTTTCAAACGATCAATTACATCGGCATCGGCGGTATTGAGCCAGAATTGGTAGAGCGCGTATGGGCTGCACATTTCTGCGTCCAACCAGATGGCGTTACCTTCGGACTTGCCGAACTTGGTGCCATCGGAGTTGGTGATCAATGGAGTGCCGTAGGCGTGAGCGGACTTGCCCTGAACCTTGCGGATCAGGTCGGTACCACTGGTCAGGTTGCCCCATTGGTCAGAGCCACCGGTCTGTAAGGTACAACCGTATTGGCGGTTGAGCTCCAAGAAGTCATAACCCTGCAACACCTGGTAGGAGAACTCGGTGTAGCTGATGCCCTCATCGGAGTTCAGCCGTGCAGAAACAATTTCCTTTTTGATCATTGTCCCCACACGGAAGTACTTACCCACGTCGCGCAGGAAGTCCAACGCTGATAACTGTGAGGTCCAGTCCAGGTTGTTCACCAGACGTACCGCGTTCGGCCCCTGGTTGGACAGGAAGCGCGAGACCTGCCCCTGAAGACGAGTGACCCATTCGGTCACGGTTTCTTTGGTATTCAGGGTGCGCTCGGCAGTCTGCCGCGGATCACCGATCAGTCCGGTGGAACCACCGACCAGGGCCAGTGGCTGGTGACCGGCCAACTGTAGTCGACGCATATTCAACAACTGAACGAGGTTGCCTAGGTGTAGTGAGGGTGCGGTCGGATCGAACCCGCAATAGTAAGTGATACTCTCCTCGGCCAGGGCTCGCTCTAGCTCGGTTTCATCGGTGGACACGTGCACTAGGCCGCGCCACTTTAGTTCCTGCCAGATGTTCTCGAAGGAGGGATCATTACTCTGTCCCGCAATGACGGGATTCTGCTTATTCTCAGACACGCTCTCAACATTAGCAAAATCCCGTCGCCACGGCGTAGTTTGTACCGCCGATCACACCCACAAAAACTCGTGCGGGAGTAAAACCTTGGCCTTAGGCTTCGGTAAACCCGGCAGGCAGTGGTTGGTTGTGGATCACGTGCAGACGCTGGGTGGTGCGGGTCATCGCTACATACAGGTCGCCCACTCCCCCGTCTACCTCTGCCACCAGCAGTGCCGGTTCCACGATCATGACCCCGTCGAATTCCAGACCCTTCGATTCGCGGGCGGAAATCACCACGATGTCCTGTGCCAGGCCACCGGATCCGGTGCCCACCCGCTCTGTGTAGAGCTCGGTGACCGCAGCACGGGCGGCAGCCAACAATTCTTGTGGCACGATCACCGCTTGCAACCCGCCGGCTGAGTATTCCAATTCGCCAGGCAGTTGCTCGATCAGGCTCTGGATCAATTCACCCTTGCCTACGGTGGTGATCACCGGTGGCCAGTCACCTTCGCGTACCGCTTGCGGCGTGGTGATTCGCAAGCCCGCGGCCTGAGCCACGCGCACCGCAGCATCGGCAATCTGTGCCGGGGTGCGGTAATTGACAGTGAGTTCTTCGAGTTTGTAGCGGTCCGCGAAGAACGGTTCCAATGCTTGGGCCCAGCTATTGGCACCCGAGGCGGCGGAGGTCTGCGCGATATCCCCGACGATGGTGAAGGACTTCATCGGGCAACGGCGTACCAAAAGCCGCCACTGCATCGGCGAAAGCTCCTGGGCTTCGTCGACCACAATGTGCCCGTAGGCCCAGGTGCGATCGGAGACTGCACGTTCGGCCGCGCTGGCCGAGGCGGCGGTTTCCTGATTGACCGAGGCTACCTGCTCCGCGGTCACCACTCCGTCGATCCCCGCGTTGGCGAGCATCGTATCCATATTGTCCAGCGCCCGTTTGGCGTTTTCCACGTCGCGCTCGTACTGCGAGGTATCGGGCAGGTCCTGTGGGTTCACAAACTCGCCCAACAGTTCCGCTGCCTCGTCGAGCAACGGCACGTCAGCTTCGGTGAAGGGCGAACCGGCCGGGCGGAACAGGGCATCGCGGTCCGCCGGCGACATCCGCGGGGCGGCGGCCTCCAACAGATGCGGTTTAGCAAAAAGCTCGGAGAGCAGGCCCTGCGGGGTCATCGGCATCCAGCAGAGGTTGATGGCCACGCGCACATCCCAGGATTCGCGCACCTCCTGTGGAAGGTATGAACGATCCGCGGCGCTTGGCTGGCCGGCAGATTCCTCCAATTTACGGCGCAACTGCTCGGCCAAATCTCCGACGATCACCTTGGTAAAGGTTTCGCGCGCCTCGTTATACGGCTTATGCGTATGCCGGGCACGTTCGCGGGCGTTGCGCACCATACCGCGAGTCAGCGTGAGCCGGGTGCCTTCGACAACTACCGTGCGGTCTTCGGCCAGCAGACGCTGGCGGTTGCGCACCGCGGCGCCGATGACCTTCGCCATCGATAGTCGACCCTTCACCCGGGCGACATTACGTGCGGTTTCCGGACCTGCGTGTACCCCGTGGTACAGCTCGCCCACCGAGGACATCACTACGCCGGTTTCACCCAGCGAAGGCAGCACCCGTTCGATATAACGCATAAATGAATTGGACGGGCCAACAATGAGCACGCCTGCGTGCTTGAGCCGTTCGCGGTATTCATAGAGCAGAAAAGCGGCACGATGTAGCGCGACGGCGGTTTTACCGGTACCCGGTCCACCCTGAACCACTACGGCCCCAGGAAGATCGGCGCGAATGATCGCATCCTGCTCGGCCTGGATGGTGCCGACGATGTCGCCCATACGGCCGGTGCGCTTCTCGCGCAGCGCGGCCATCAACGCACCTTCACCGTGGTGCGTATGCCCCTCATCGAGCCAGGTTCCGTCGAGCACATCATCTTCGATACCGGCCACGGCGCGGCCCTTGAGCATCAGGTGGCGACGACGGCGCACACCGCGCGGGTTTAGCGCGGTCGCCTGATAAAACGGTGCGGCTTCCGAGGCGCGCCAGTCGATCATCAACCGGTTCAGCTCCTCATCGGAGAGCCCAATGCGTCCAATATAGCGCGGCGAATTCCCCGCACCGTTGGACTCCGCTTGCGCTTCGCCCTGCTCGGCCAGGTCCAACCGGCCAAAGACCAACCGGTCTTGCACCGCGTCCAATTGCGCGATGCGGTCCTCGTAAAGGCTCGCAAAGGAGTCACGTTCGGACTGGTTTTGGAAGGTGCCTACCGCGCCGGTAGCCCGGGTGCGTGCAAGCTGCTGAACCTTTTCGGCGCGCAACTCATCAAGCCGGTCATATAGTCGTGAGACATACTGGCTTTCGGCGAGCAGATCCTGCTCGATCGTACCGCTCAATCTTGGTTCCCCTCGCGCTCATATCGCTTATATACAGGACAGATTATGATACGCGCGTTGTTCGGCGCGGGGTTAATCCCGCGAAGTCACGTACGTCATCTTCCGGCCATGACCGGTGACCGGCTCCGGTGCGAAACACTAAACTTTTTGTAAGCTGAGCACCTGGTGATCGCCCAAGTTGGCACGTCCGCCGAGTTCTTCGAGCTCCAAAATTACGCCGACTCCGGCCACCACACCGCCGGCACGTTCGATCAAACGTACCGCCGAACCCACGGTGCCACCGGTGGCGAGCACATCGTCGAGCACCAACACTCGGGTGCCTGGCGCGATCTCATCCTTGTGCAGCTCCAGCGAGGCGGAGCCATATTCCAAGGTGTAATCATCGCGGTATACCTCGCGCGGCAACTTTCCGGCCTTACGGATGGTCAGCATTCCGCGGCCCGAGGCGTAGGCGGCCGCGGCGGCAAGCACAAATCCACGCGCTTCAAGCCCGGCAACGATGTCGAACTGTCCGGCGAAGGGCGCGATCAGCTCATCTACCAGTCGGCGCAACCCCTGAGGGTCGGCAAACACCGGGGTGAGGTCTTTAAAAGAGACCCCGGGTTGTGGGTAGTCTGCCACCACTGCGCACAGTCGGTCTAGCAGCTCACTTATACTCTCGTTATTAGTCACGCGTAATATTTTAGTGCGTCAAACGGCTTAAGAAGGACCGGAAGTCGTCTTTTGCTCTGCGATCGCGCACACGTTTGGAGTCGACCGGGGTTTAACGCGCCATCAATACGTCGCTAGGCCACGGCAGTAAGGTGGGGAAATCGGCCGAATCCGCGGCCTGCGTGGCACGAACCACCCCGCCCACCGGCCGGCCGGACAACCAGGCGGCCAAGTCAAAATCTGTTCCTTCAAGTACCCAGGATCGCTCTCCCTCACCAATCACCTGACGCTGGCGGCCATGGGGTTGCAATACGATGCGGTCCTCTGGCTTCACCCGAGCCGCCAGGGCACGCAGGAGGTGATCGGAAAATTCTTGGGGCCAGCTAGCGGCGGGACGGATAAATTCGTTCAGGTCGGTGGCGTGGATCAGCATTTCTCGCCAGACCGCGTAGACCATATCGGCCACCTTCGCTCCCGGACGATAGCCCACTGGCTGTTCCCAGTGCGCTTGCACGGTGGTGAGGGTTTCACGTAACTGGCCTAAGGATGCGCTCACCAGTTCGCGTAGTTTTTCCGGTCGCATCAGCGCGGCCATATTGATCGCCTCGATCCGCCCGGCCGCTCCCCCGTCGTACATCGGTGGTAACTGCGCGGAACCGGCCTGCTCAAATTGCCGGTTTGCGGCCAGCGCCAACGAATGCAGGTGCGCCACCAGTTGCGCGGTGCTCCAGCCGGGCAACGAACTGGGCTTGGCGAAATCTTCGTCAGCCAAGCTGGAAAGCTGCGCGACCAGTTCGTCCAAGGCGGTGGTCACGTGTGCAATGAGTTGGGCTGGAGGCAGTTGAAGTGTCATGGCACACACTCTAGCGCGAGCCGGTTCCCGGGCAGAAGTCCGGCACCCACAACGCGCCGGGCGGCCGCTCAACCATGCGGTATGCGTGGCTAATCGGCCGCCCGGAAAGCGGATTATTAGTGCAGTGTTGCTTTAGCCTTTGACCCAGGCGCGAATCTGATCAAGCTGGCGTTCAAACTCGACAATCTGCTCTGCGACGGCGCTCGGGGCGGTGCCACCCTGGCCATTACGGGCATTGAGCGAACCCTCGGTGGACAAGACCTCGCGCACCTTCGGGGTTAAGTGCTCCGAGATGCCGGCGTATTCTTCGTCGGTCAAATCCCAAAGCTCCACGCCACGCGATTCGGCCAGCTGCACCGCGGCACCGGAAAGTTCGTGCGCGTCACGGAACGGCACACCCTGACGGACCAACCATTCGGCAATGTCGGTGGCCAGTGCAAAACCCTGCGGCGCGAGCTGCGCCATGCGCTCGGTGTTAAAGGTCAGCGTGCCCATCATGCCTGCCATCGCCGGCAGCAACATTTCTAGGGTGTCCGCCGCGTCAAATACCGGTTCTTTGTCTTCCTGCAGGTCGCGGTTGTAGGCCAACGGCAGTGCCTTGAGCGTAGCCATCAGTCCGGTTAGGTCGCCGATCAAACGTCCGGCCTTGCCACGAGCAAGCTCGGCAATATCCGGGTTCTTTTTCTGCGGCATGATCGAGGAGCCGGTGGAGAACGCATCGTGCAACTTCACGAAGCTAAACTCCTTCGTGGCCCACAGGATGACTTCTTCGCTCACCCGGGACAGGTCTACGCCGATCATCGCGGTAATCCAGGAGAATTCCGCGAAGACATCGCGTGCAGCGGTGCCATCGATCGAGTTGAAGACCGCCGAGTCGAAGCCCAATTCCGCGGCGACGAAGTTAGGATCAAGCCCGAGGGTCTGCCCGGCCAGCGCACCGGAACCATAAGGGGAAACCGCCGCGCGCTTGTCCCAATCGGCAAAGCGCTGCACATCGCGCAGCAACGGCCACGCGTAAGCGAGCAACAGGTGCGAAAGTAGGATCGGCTGGGCGTGCTGCAGGTGGGTGCGGCCGGGCATCGGCGCGTACGGGTGCGCCTTGGCCTGGTCGAGCATCGCGTCGATGGTATCGATAACACCGGAAGCGATGATCCGTGCGTGGTCGCGCAGGAACATCCGGCCTAAGGTGGCGATCTGGTCGTTGCGGGAACGGCCAGCACGCAGCTTGCCGCCCAATTGGGTGCCGGCACGTTCCAGCAACCCGCGCTCCAACGAGCCGTGCACATCTTCATCCGATTCGGCGGCCACGTAGGCTTGGGACTTCACATCTGCTTCGAGCTGGTTCAGCGCGGCGAGCATATCGGTCAGTTCGGTCTCGGTCAGCAGCCCGGCGCGCTGGAGCACCTTGGCGTGAGCGCGGGACCCGGCGATGTCGTAGCCGGCTAAGCGCCAGTCGAAGTGGGTGGACTTGCTCAGTGCTGCCATCGCTTCTGCTGGCCCACCGGAGAAGCGGCCACCCCAGAGCGATCCTTCATTTGTTGACGAGGACATAACTCGTTCCTTTCAGCCAGATCCCGCCGGGCGACGGGCAAAGTTGATGATGCGCTGCTTCCACTCTAGCAAAGCATTATGCATTGACACTCATAATTATTCAGCGAGTTCGGCGTGCACTACTAAGACCTCGGCACGATCGTCGGCAAATTTATCGCCGATGCCGCCGTTCGCCACGCGCTGCCAGGCGCCGCACCCAACGCAAATGCCGGATCGGGGCCGAACCTGTGAACTAGGTATAGATTTTTTGTCAGGACACGGTGAGTTGTGCGTTTGCTACTTCCGCCGGTGCCAGCGCGAGCGTATGGTGAGAGACACAAAGCCGAATACGGATACTTCGTTGGAGGAAACCCCATGGAAATCCAGTTGTACCGCGGTGATATCACCACGTTGAACGTTGATGCCATCGTCAATGCAGCCAATCCCTCGTTATTGGGTGGGGGCGGCGTCGATGGAGCTATTCATGCGGCGGCCGGGCCTGCCCTGCTGGCCGCCTGTCGTGCAGTTCGTGCGGCCAGATACCCCGACGGAATTCCTTCAGGTATTGCGGTGGCGACGAAGGCCGGAAACCTTAGCGCGAAGTGGGTCATCCATACCGCGGCGCCAAACCTCGCACTGATTAAACCCAACCCGAAGATCCTGGCCGATTGTTTTAGCAATTCGCTCTATCTGGCGGCGCGGCATGAGGCGCACTCCGTCGCGTTTCCTGCAGTGGGTGCCGGCGCTTTCGGCTGGCCTGCACAAACGGTCGCTCAAATTGGTTTTAACACCATTAGCGCATGGGTGGAAACGAATAAGCATGTTTCGCCAATCCGCCGCATCGTCATGGTGTCGCATACTGACGAAGTTCAAGAGGCCTTCGAAGATGCCTTTGGAATGTCTTCGGTAGACCAGTTGGCTGCCTAGCACCACGAGCCTAACCGTCAGAAAACATCATTACCCGTCACCGCGCGTCAGCGGTGACGGGTAATTTTATCTCTGAGCATGTGAGTTGTGCGCCCATGATGCGCCGACGTAATGACGGGTTAACGCAACGCGCCACCGCGGGTGGAAACCCTTTCGGTGGCGCGCTGATCGTGCATGAAATTTGTGTGCGTCCCGCCCGGCTAGCGCGGTTCGGCCAGCTGCAAAAAGCGGCTGGCCACTTCTCTGGCCCCATCGGCGGCGCGGGTGATCACCATAATCGTGTCATCGCCCGCGATACAGCCCAGAATTGCGGGAATCTGCGAGTGGTCGATGGCCAGCGCCAACAGGTTCGCGGCCCCCGGCGGGGTGCGCAAAACAACGATATTTGCCGAGCCCTCGGCGGTGACTAACTGCTCCTGACAGATCTTAGCCAGGCGCGCGTCGAGCACCTCCTGGGTGATGGCGGTCTGCGGGGAACGGTCCCCACCCTCTTGGCGGATCGCATAAATCAGTTGGCCCAGGTGGTCGCGGATCCGTACGGCTCCGATCTCCACCAGATCCCGGGAAAGCGTAGCCTGGGTGACCTCCAACCCGTCATCTTTGAGCAACCCGAGCAGTTCTGCCTGAGATTTAACCGAATTATTGCCCAAGAACGCACGAATCCGGGCTTGGCGCGCGGTTTTGGTGCTTGGCTGTACCGACATTTAGAGCTCCACTCGGGGATCTTGCGCCAGACCGGAGGCGACCATCAGCCAGGTCATGATGGCCTTCTGCGCGTGCACCCGGTTCTCGGCCTCGTCGAACACGACCGACTGTGGGCCGTCGAGCACCTCGGCGGAAATCTCGTAGCCGCGGTAGGCCGGTAGGCAGTGCAGTACGATCGCATCGTCCTTGGCAAGCTTCATCGCCTCGGCATCCACCGCGTAATCCACGAAGAGCTTCTGTCGCGCCGCCTTCTCATCTTCCTGCCCCATGGATACCCAGGTGTCGGTGACGACCACGTCGGCATCTTCCAGCGCTTGCGCCGCGTCGGTGGTGATGACCACCGAACCGCCGGTTTCTTCGGCACGAATCTGGGCGGCGGCGATAATCTCGGCCGAAGGCAGGTAGCCTTCAGGACCGGCGATACGCACGTGCATGCCGGCGGTGACCCCGGCTAGCAGGTAGGAGTTGGCCATATTGTTGGCGGAGTCGCCCAGGTAGACCATGGTCAGCCCCGCGGTTTTGCCCTTGTGTTCCCGCACGGTGAGCAGGTCCGCCAGCAGCTGGCAGGGGTGGTAATCGTCAGATAGCGCGTTAATGACCGGCACCGTCGAGTTCGCAGCCATCTCTTCGAGCCCGGACTGGGCGTAGGTGCGCCACACGATAGTGGATACCATTCGCGCCAACACCTGGGCGGAATCGGCGATGGTCTCCTTATGCCCCAGCTGCGAATCGGTGGAGTTGATGATCAGCGGTGAGCCGCCCAACTCGGCAATGCCCGCGTGGAAGGAAACGCGGGTACGCGTGGAAGTTTTGTCGAAGAAGACCGCGACGGTTTGTGGGCCCGCGTAGGGTGTGAAGCCGTATTTATCGGCCTTCATCGCTGCGGCGAGGTCCAAGACCTTGGACTGCTCTGCCGGGCTTAGATCAAGGTCGGTGAGGAAGTGGCGGGTAAGACTCATGGGATGATTCCTTAGTTTCCGGCGGTAGCCGGGCTGTTCGTTCGCAAGGTTTAGACGGCCGCGGTCAGCAGCTGTGGCACGGCGGCGAGGAAGGTTTCGAGTTGTTCGCGGGTAATAATCAGTGGTGGGGCCAGGCGGATGGTGTGTTCGTCGGTGGCGTTGACGATGAACCCGGCATCTAGCGCGGCGGAAACAAACTTCGGCGCTACCGCCGTTTGCAATTCAAAGGCGGTCAGCAGGCCGCGGCCGCGCACGGCGCTAATCCCGTCCAGCTCGGCCAGCGCGGCGCGTAACCAGTCACCGGTTTCGCGCACATGCTCCAGTAGTTTCTCGTTTTCAATGGTGTGGATGACGGCTAGCCCCGCGGCGCAGGCCACCGGGTTGCCACCAAAGGTGGTGCCGTGGTCCCCCGGGGTCAGCCAGCTGGTATTTTCTTCACCGAAGACGATCATCGCGCCGATCGGGAATCCGCCGCCCAGCCCCTTAGCCAGGGTCATCACGTCCGGGAGCACCGGTGCGGAGGCGAAAAATTGCCCGGTGCGGCCCATGCCGGTCTGCACCTCGTCAAAAACCAATAGTGCACCGGCGGCCTGGGTGATCTCGCGCGCCGCGCGCAGGTACTCTTTCTCCAGCTCACGCACCCCGGCTTCACCCTGAATAGGTTCGATGAACACCGCCGCAACGGTTTCGTCAACCGCCTCGCGCAGCGCCTGGATATCTCCGGCCGGAATCCAGCTGACATTATCTGGCAGCGGGGCGAAGGGTTCACGGTACTTGTGCTTATAGGTCAGCGACAGCGCGCCGAGGGTGCGGCCATGGAAGGAGTGTTCCAGGGCAATCACCTTGGTGCGCGGGGTCTGCTCGGTCCCGACATTACGCCGGGTGAGCTTCAACGCCGCCTCATTCGCCTCGGTACCGGAGTTCGTGAAGAACACCTTGGAACCGGCCGGCGCGGCAGAAATTTCTAGTAGCTTCTCCGCCAGGGCAATCTGCGTGGGGGTGCTGAAAAAGTTCGACACGTGCCCCAGGGTGGCCAACTGACTGGTGATCACACTGGTCAGCAAAGGGTTCGCGTGACCGAGGGTGTTGACCGCGATGCCGCCAAGCAAGTCCAGGTAGCGGTTGCCGTCGGCGTCCCACACATGGCAGCCGGCGCCACGCACCAAAACCCGTGAGGGGGTGCCAAAAACGCCGAGCAGTGACTTGTTGTAACGCTCGGTCAGCTCGGCCCCATGCATCGAGGAGAGCTCATTGGCCTGATTCAGCGCACCGTTTGGGTGCAATTCCTGACTCACTTAGATTCCTTATCCTGGGGTACCACCTGGGTGCCAACCCCGGCAGTGGTGAAAATTTCGAGCAGCATCGAGTGCGCCTCACGGCCGTCGACGATATGGGCCTGGGCCACTCCCTCGTCGACCGCCTTCAGGCAGGCACCCATCTTCGGGATCATGCCCGATTCCAAGGTGGGCAGCATGGTGCGCAGCTCATCGTTGGTAATCGAGCTGATCAGCGAGGACTTGTCCGGCCATGCCGCGTAAAGGCCCTCCACGTCGGTGAGGATGACCAGTTTGGCGGCGCCCAGCGCGGTGGCCAGCGCCGCGGCCGCGGTATCCGCGTTAACGTTGAGAATCGCCCCGGTTGGCTCCCCCGCCGCATCAAATTCCGGTGCCACGGTGGAAATAACCGGGATCATTCCGGCTTCCACCAGCGAGTCCACCTGATCGGTGCGTACGCGGGTCACCTCGCCGACCAAACCCAAATCAACGGGCAGCCCGTCGACGAAGGTACCGGTGCGAACCGCTTGGAGCATCGCGCCATCCTCCCCAGACATGCCCACCGAGTAGGGCCCGTGCGAGTTGATCAGGCCCACCAGGTCACGCTGCACCTGGCCGGTGAGCACCATGCGCACCACATCCATCGCCTCGGGTGTGGTCACCCGAAGCCCGCCACGAAATTCTGACTTGATGCCCAGCGTGTCGAGCATCTTGTTGATCTGCGGTCCGCCGCCGTGCACCACCACCGGGTTGATTCCGGCGTGACGCAGGAACACGATGTCTTCGGCGAAGGCGCGGCGTAGCGACTCGTTGACCATCGCGTTGCCACCGTATTTGATGACCATCGTGGTTCCGGCAAAACGTTGAATCCAGGGCAGCGCTTCGATGAGCGCTTCGGCCTTGGTACGGGCGGCGCCGAGGTGACTTTGTGCGGTGTGCGGCATCGTGGCCGGGCTCCTAGGGTGCGTGCCTAGCTGGAGTAGGCGGAGTTTTCGTGGACGTAGTCATGGGTTAGATCGTTGGTCAAGATGGTGGCCTGCGCGGATCCGGCGTTCAAATCGATGTCGATCGACACGTTACGATCCTCTAGCGAGACCAGCGAACGATCCTCGCCGACACCACCGTTTTTGCAGACCATCACCGAGTTGATCGAGACGTTCAGTTCATCGGGTTCAAAGGCCGCGCGCGTGGTGCCGACCTCGGAGAGCACCCGCCCCCAGTTGGGGTCCTTGCCGAAGATCGCGGTTTTCACCAGGTTCGATCGGGATACCGCGCGGGAGACCTCCAGCGCGTCGGCCTCGGTGGCGGCATTAAACGTCCGGACCGCGATGGTGTGTTGTGCACCCTCAGCGTCGTCGATGAGCTTTGCGGCCAACTCTTGGCACATATCGGCCAGCGCGGCGGTGAACTCTTGCGCGTCCGGGGTGATCCCGGAGGCGCCGGAGGACATCAGCAGCACCGTGTCATTGGTGGACATGCAGCCATCGGAGTCCGCCCGGTCAAAGCTGACCGAGGTCGCGGCGCGCAACGCGGCATCTAACTGTGTGGCGTCGAGCACCGCGTCGGTGGTCAGCACCACCAGCATCGTGGCCAGCGCCGGGGCGAGCATGCCCGCGCCCTTGGCCATACCGCCCAAGGTGTAACCATTCACGGTGCGCGAGGCGATCTTCGGCACGGTATCGGTGGTCATAATGCCGGCCGCCGCCTGATCGGAAGCGTCCTGACCGCCGGCGAGCGCGGTTGCTGCGCGCTCTACTCCGGGTAGCAGCTTGTCCATCGGCAGTTGTTCGCCGATCAACCCGGTGGAGGCTACGGCCACGTCACCGGAGGAAATGTTCAAAAGTTGGGCCACATGTTCGGCCGTCTGGTGGGTGTTGGCAAAGCCTTCGGCTCCGGTGCAGGCGTTGGCGCCGCCGGAGTTCAGCACGATCGCGTCCACTCGGCCATCGGTGATCACCTGTTTGGACCAGTGCACCGGAGCCGCCGCCACGCGGTTGGCGGTGAAGACCGCGGCCGCCGCATAGTTCGGGCCCTGGTTGGTCACGAGCACCACGTCGTTTTTACCCGTGGATTTCAGGCCCGCTGGCACACCTGCGGCGCTAAATCCTGCCGGTGCGGTGACTCCGGCCAGTGTGGCCTGCGGAAAGGTTGGGGTGTGGGTCAGGCTCACGGTGCGACTCCTTGCATTAACAATCCGGTGGTTTCGGGCAAGCCCAGTGCGATGTTCATCGATTGCACGGCGGCGCCGGCGGTGCCCTTGGTGAGGTTATCCAGCGCGGCGGTGATGATCACTCGTCCGGCGTGCTCGTCGAACGCTAATTGCATGTGCACGTGGTTTGAGGCTTGCACCGCGCCGGTGGTGGGCCACTGGCCCTCGGGCAGCAGGTGCACAAATGGTTCGTTGGCGTAGGCCGATGCCCAGGCCTCGCGTAATTGGGCGGCGCGCACTCCTGGCTTGACCCGCGCGGTGGCGGTGGTCAGGATACCGCGCGGCATTGGGGCCAGCGTCGGGGTGAAGGACACGGTCACGTCCTCCCCGGCCAGTTTGGAAAGGCCCTGTTCCATTTCGGGAATGTGGCGGTGGATACCGCCGACGCCATAGGTGCTCATCGAGCCCATGGTTTCGCTGCCCAGCAGGTGGGTTTTGGCGCTTTTTCCCGCGCCGGAGGTGCCGGAGGCGGAAACGATCACTACGTCTTGTGGCTCAAGTAACCCGGCGTGGTAGCCCGGGGCGAGGGCCAGCTGGCCGCCGGTGGGGTAACAACCAGGTACTGCTACGCGTTTGGCGCCGGCGAGTTTCTCGCGCGCCCCGGGAAGTTCGGGCAGTCCGTAGGGCCAGGATCCGGCGTGTGGTGAGCCGTAGAATTTTTCCCAGGCACTCGCCGATTCCAGGCGGTGATCCGCGCCGGCGTCGATGACCAGGGTAGATTCTGGCAGGGCCGCCGCCACCGCTGCGCTCGCGCCGTGCGGAAGGGCAAGAAAGACCACGTCGTGTCCGGCAAGGTTTTCCACGGTGGTTTCCACCAGCACTCGATCGGCCAGGGAGTGAAGATGCGCGGCGATGCCGCCTAGTCGCAATCCGGCTTGGGAATGCGCGGTGATCGCACCAATCTCTACCTCTGGGTGATTGGCTAAAATTCTAAGGACTTCGCCTCCGGCGTATCCGCTGGCGCCGGAGACAGCAACTGAAATCGTCATGACCTCACTCTACAACCGGTTATGCATCAAACCTAATAAATATGCATAAATTGTTCGTCATTTCATGCCAGCTCTGGGTTGTCGCTCATCGAGCTCACACCCGCCACACTTAGACTGGGATCAGGCAACGGCCAGCAACTTGGCAAGGGACAAAGATTGGAAGCGCATCGTATGAATCAGCAGAGCATACTCGTCTCCCACGCAGGTGGACCCGAAGTGATGGAACTAGGTGATGCCCCCATCGAAGCCCCGGGCGAGGGCCAGATCCTGGTAAAGATCGAAGCGGTCGGCGTGAACTTCATTGAAACCTATCAACGCTCCGGCGTCTACGCGGTGGACTACCCCTTCACCCCGGGAACCGAATTTTCTGGCACCGTGACCGAGCTAGGTGAGAACGTGCGTCACCTGAAGGTCGGGGACCGCGTTGCTACCTCCAGCGGTACCAAGGGCTACGCGCAATTTGCGGTGGTCGACGAAAACCAACTGGGCAAGGTGCCGGCCAACGTTGATCTGCGCCTGGCCGCGGCGCTGCCCTTGCAGGGCATGACCTCGCACTACCTGACGCATTCGAGCTACCTGGTCCGTTCGGGCGACGTCATTCTCACCTACGCCGGCGCCGGCGGAGTGGGCCTGTTACTGACTCAGATCCTGAAGATGAAGGGCGCGACGGTGATCACCACCGCCTCCACCCAAGAAAAGAAAGACCTGGCGCGTGCCGCCGGAGCAGATTACGTGGTGGATTACAACCAGGTGGAGGCCACCGTTGACAAGGTCACCAAGGGCCAGGGCGTGCATGCGGTCTACGACGGCATCGGCAAAGACACCTTTGACATTTCGCTGAAGGTACTCAAGCGCCGCGGCACACTCGCACTCTTTGGAGGAGCCAGCGGCCAGGTGCCACCCTTTGATCTGCAGCGCTTAAACGCGGGTGGATCATTAACCGTCACGCGCCCGAAGCTCGCAGACTTTTTGGCCACCGACGAAGAACGCGCCTGGCGTTTTGGCGATGTATTCGGCTGGGTGGCTTCCGGTGAGCTCGATATTCGGGTGGGCCAGGAGTTCGCGCTCAAAGATGCGGATCAGGCGCATCGGGCGCTGGAATCGCGAAAGACCACCGGCAAGGTGCTCCTCGTTCCCTAAACGCCTGCCCGCGCGCGAAGGCACCGCGTAGCACTACGTAGCGAAGGCCTGTCACCGATTTTGGTGGCAGGCCTTCGCCGTGAGTTTCAGTAGTTGCGGCGCAACATTAGAAGTGCGAGGAGCCTCCGGCGCCGGAGAAACTACCTCCACCGGAGTAGCCCTGGGAAACACCCGAAGACCCACCCGATGAGCGTGAGCTATCCACCGAGCTGACCGCTTGGCTGTAGCCGGTGCTGTAGGAACCCACGGACCAGTACATCGCGGCCGGGTAGCTGACGTCCAAAATTGTGCCGACAGCGCGCGGCCTTTGATTTGTTGCGTCATAGCGTGAGCGCTTTAGCTCCGTGCGCATTTCTTCTTCCTCTTCCGGACTCTTCGCATAGGTCACGATTTGTGCGTTGGCCAAAGCATCAAGTTTTTCGGTCAGTTGCACGCGCAAATCTGAGAGAGCATCAAGCGCATCATCAACCTCGATGCTTTCACTTTTCAGCTCATCGCCCAGACGTTGCAACTGATTGCGGGCTTGAGCCGCGAAGGAATTCAACGCGGCCACGCTGGCTCGAACCTCTTCGTCGCCGTCTTCCGCGGCGTCAGTAGAATTTTCTGTCAGTTCGGGCAACGCGTTGAGGTCTTCAAGTAGCGGGGCGATCTGCCTGCGCCAGGCCGCTTCCCAGTTGGCATCGCGGGTATAGAGGGATGCGGCATCAATGATCGCGTCGTCGGTCAAATCCAGAGTTTGTGCGGTGGACAAAAAATCCTTAGCCCGAAGCACTCCAACACTGCGTGACCGCAGCTTTTTAGTCGTTGCCTCCAACTCCTGGCGCTCACTGAACACCACACGGTAGTCGGCGCTGAAGTTGGCGAAGCGGCTAGCGAGCACGGTTGCGTGCGCGGCGTCGGCCGGGAGCGTGCTCGCTGCAAGTTCGGTGGCATCCAAGTCCAGCGTGACCCGGGTCAGGTGTTCGGTGCCCTCACCCAGCGCTTGGCTAAAACGTTTGCGATTGTGTGCGCGCACCGCGGCGGTGATCCCCACCGTGCCCAGCGCTCCGAGTCCGCCAAGTCCCACGGTCCATCCCAGTGCCGGATGCTGATACCAGGGGCGATTCATGATTTTGGACCCGCGCTCGGCCACCGCGATCACCCCGTCGGACCAGCGTCCGGCGTTAAAATCCTCGTACCCGGCCTCGTGAATGGAACCCATTTGCCCCTCGGAGACTTTACGATCCTCACCGAAGTAGGTGCCGACCTGCCCGTCGCCTTGGCCTTCCACCGACAAGGTGATGATGAAGTAGCCATCGGCCCAGTAATCCCCGTAGTCTTCGGGCTTATCCGAAATCCATTCGCTGTGGCTGCTGCGCGCAAAATCTAGGGTTTTCGTGTTGATGTCATCGGAATACTCTCCGTTGCGCGTATACACGGCCACCTTGGTCGGCTCGTTAAAGTCCAGGCCTTCGATTGCGTCGCGCAGTTTGTCTTCATTGAGCACGTTTGCGGTGTCATCAACGGTGATCGATTCGAGCGTGTCCGGCTCAGCTGCGGCGGCATAAGCCCCGGGGATCACGCTGGCCATCAGCAACGTGGCGGCAAATCCGGCAGCCACGGTGCGACGCGCCGCCACCGCAACGCTGCTCAGGCCTGTTGACTGGGGCTGATGCATGGAAAATTCCTCCAGAGGGGGTGTCGAGATTTATTCCGATCGATGCGCTTATCACCCAGCCTACTCGGTGGCTGCGCTTGCGCGCATCCCCACGATGGACGGGACACGGCCTCGAACGGCGAGAATTTGGCCGCCCGTTATGTGTCCGAGCAGCGAAATTGTTGATGTGATCCATACGACCAAAAGCACCCAAAGCTTCCCCGTGACCGTTTTGAGGGGCTTTAATAGGTGCAGGACGTCGCAACGTCCGATCCCCTCCAGGATCCATACCCCTTTTTCATGCGAACCCGTCTCCCCCACGAACTCGCAGCCCACTGGTGCACCCCACCCGTACCGAAGGGACGGATCCGCCCGCTTATGGACTCCGTAGATAGTTCCACCCCCGAGAATTCGACGATCTACCCGGCGCAGTTTCCGGCCGGTTCGCTGGCCCCCGAGCCACGCACGCTGATCGAGATCTTGCAGGCCACCGCGCAGGCCCATCCCGACGCGCCGGCCATTGACGACGGCTCACACATCGAAAGTTACGCCGAGCTGATCGAAGAGGTTAAGACCAAAGCGCTACGCCTGCATCAGTCGGGCCTCGGCGCCGGGGACCGGATTGGCGTGCGTGTCACCTCCGGGACCGCCGCGCTCTACGAGTGGATCTTGGCGATCCTCTGGGTGGGTGCCGCCTACGTTCCGGTGGATGCCGACGATCCCGACGAGCGCGCCAAAACCGTGTTTGACGAGGCCCAGGTGGCCGGTTTCATCTCCGGCACCGATCAGCTCACCGTGATCGACCCGCTGCGTGCGACCCCCTTCCCCAACCCACGCGCCCCACGCCTTGGCGACGACGCGTGGATCATCTTCACCTCCGGGTCCACCGGCAAACCCAAGGGTGTTGCCGTCACGCACCGCTCCGCGGCCGCCTTTGTCGACGCCGAGGCGCAAATGTTCTTGCCCGCCGACCCGCTGAACACCAGCGACCGGGTACTTGCCGGACTGTCGGTGGCCTTCGACGCATCCTGCGAGGAAATGTGGATCGCCTGGCGCAACGGCTCCTGCCTGGTCCCGGCCCCGCGTGCCCTGGTCCGCAGCGGCATGGATCTGGGCCCCTGGCTGATCTCCCGTTCGATCACCGCGGTATCCACCGTGCCCACTCTGGCCGCGCTCTGGCCGGCCCAAGCGCTGGATTCGGTACGTCTGCTGATCTTCGGCGGGGAGGCCTGCCCGCCGGAACTTGCCGCACGCCTGGCCACCGACAGCCGCGAACTGTGGAACACCTACGGTCCGACCGAAGCCACCGTGGTGGCCTGCGGCGCCACCATGGACGGCAGCTTGCCGGTGCGTATCGGCCTGCCGCTAGCCGGCTGGGATCTAGCAGTAGTGGACCCCGAAGGTATCCCGGTGTCCGAGGGGGAATCCGGTGAACTGATCATCGGCGGCGTGGGCCTGGCCCGCTATCTGGATCCGGAAAAAGAAGCGGAAAAGTATGCGCCGATGCCCACCTTGGGCTGGGACCGCGCCTACCGCTCGGGCGACATGGCGATCAACGACCCGCTGGGGTTGGTGTTCATCGGGCGCGTGGATGACCAGGTGAAAATCGGCGGGCGGCGCATTGAACTGGGCGAAATCGACGCCGCACTGGCTTCGCTCGAAGGCGTGTCCAACGCCGCGGTGGCGGTGCGCGAAACCAATACCGGCAACAAGATGCTGGTCGGTTATCTCGCCGCAGCCGCAGATTACGATCTGAGCGCGGCACGCACCGCACTGCTCGAAGATTTACCGGCGGCGATGGTGCCGCTGTTAACCCTGGTGGACACCATGCCGATGAAAACCAGTGGCAAGGTGGACCGCAATGCCTTGCCTTGGCCGTTGGCAGGCGCCGGGGAGCAGAGCGAAGAGGAACTACACGGGCTAGACGAGACCGGGCAGTTTGTGGCCGACGCGTGGCAGGGCGCGTTGGGCGCGCCGGTGTCCAGCGCGGACGCCGACTTCTTCGGTTCCGGCGGCGGCTCGCTCTCGGCGGCCCAATTGGTCTCCGCGCTACGCTCTCGCTACCCGGACCTGACGGTTGCCGAACTTTACGACTACCCCCGCTTTGGCGCGTTGGTGGAATACCTCGGCGGGCAGCAGATCAACGACGAGGTCATCGAACCTCGCATCGTCAAGCGCACTCGGCGCATCACCCAAATCACCCAGACTCTGCTCGCGGTGCCGTTGTTCATCCTTTCCGGCTTGCGCTGGTTCACCTACCTGATGCTCGGGCATTGGTTCCTGCTCAGCGTGGGAATTCTCGAAGCCCAGTTGCCGATCCCGTGGTACTCGATTCTGGCCTCCTGGCTGATCTTCGTCACCCCGGCCGGGCGCATGTGCCTGTCGATCATGGCCAGCAAGCTCTTGCTGCGCGGCCTGACACCGGGAACCTATCAGCGTTCGGGCTCGATGCACCTGCGTCTGTGGCTGGCACAGCACATTTCCGACGTGGTGGACCCGATTTCCCTGGCCAGCGCGCCACTGTTGCCTTGGTATGCCCGCATGCTCGGTGCGGATATCGACAAAACCGCCACCATGCACACCCTGCCGCCGGTCACCGGAATGCTGACCGTCGGACCGGGCGCCACCTTGGAACCCGAGGTCGACGTCTCCGGCTACTGGATCGACGGTGACAAGGTACATGTGGGCCACGTGAGCGTCGGAGACTTCGCCTCCGTCGGCGCCCGCACCACCCTGGTTCCCGGCGCCGTGGTTGCACCGCACACCATCGTGGAAGCCGGCTCCGCCATCTACGGTGAAACCCGCGAGAACTCGCGCTATGCAGGATCCCCGGCCGCCCGCGAGGGACGCGCCAAACCACGCTGGCCCGAGCAAATTCCTTCGTATCGCCTCCTTCCGCGCGTGCTGGGTGCTCTCGGTTCGGTGTTGCTGAACCTCTTGCAGTGGTTGCCGGTGGTTTTGGCCGTGTTGGCGGTCACTCCGTTGCTGCGTGCCGAAGATTCGCTGACGTCGATCGGCTGGAAATTCATTCCGGCGGTGTTGCTGGCCGCCCTGGTGTGGTTCCTGTCCATGATGGCGCTGATCGTTATCGAGGTGCGGTTGCTGTCCATCGGTCTCGTCGAGGGCTGGCACCCGGTGACCTCCAGGGTCGGTTGGCAGGCGTGGGCGACCGAACGCGTGCTGGATACCGCCCGCGATGTGCTCTTCCCGCTCTACGCTTCATTGTTCACCCCGGTATGGTTGCGGTTGCTCGGTGCGAAGGTCGGACGCGATGTGGAGATTTCCACGGTGCTGCTGATCCCGAAGATGACTACCATCGCCTCGGGCGCGTTTCTGGCCGATGACACCATGGTCGCCTCCTATGAGCTGGGCGGCGGATGGATGCACATCGCCCCGGTGCGTGTGGGCAAAAAAGCCTTCCTGGGTAACTCCGGCATCTTGCATGCCGGGCGACGAGTGCCTAAGCGCTCGCTGATCGCGGTGCTTTCGGCCACCCCACGCAAGATGAAGGCCGGCACCTCCTGGATCGGTTCTCCCCCACATAAGCTGCGCCGCACCACCGTGGACGCCGAATCTGAGCGCACCTATCAGCCGCCGATGAAGCTAAAAGTCATGCGCGCGCTGTGGGAGCTGACCCGCGCTCTGGCCGTATTCACCACCGTGGGCATCGCCGGCGGTGTGTTGTGGGCGCTGTCCGCGCTGGCCACCCACGTGAACCCGCTTACCGCGGCGCTGCTCTCCGGAGCGGTGCTGGTGGTGGCCGGAGCGGTGGCCGCACTGACCGCGCTGGCCGCCAAATGGCTGGTGGTCGGGGTGATCCGCCCGGGCGAGCACACACTGTGGAGCTCGTTCATCTGGCGCACCGAAATGGTTGACTCATTTGTCGAACTGGTCTGCGCCCAGTGGTTTGCGCGCCTGGCCTCCGGCACCCCGGCGCTGGTCTGGTTCCTGCGTGCCCAGGGCGCCAAGATCGGGCATGGGGTATGGTGCGAAAGTTACTGGTTCCCCGAGGCGGACCTGGTCACCTTGGAGGATCACGCCACGGTGAACCGCGGCTGTGTGTTGCAAACCCACCTCTTCCACGACCGCATCATGTCCATCGACACGGTCACCCTGGGTGCCGGCGGTACGCTTGGCCCGCATAGCGTGATCCTGCCCGCCGCGGTTATTTCCGAGGGCACCACCGCAGGGCCGGCCTCGCTGATCCTGCGCGGTGAACGACTGCCGGCCAATACCTACTGGCGTGGCAATCCGGCGGTACGCTGGAACATCACCACCGATCAGCCCGTGAAAGCCTAGAGGACCGCACCGCATGCCGCAGCAGCTAGATGACTACACCAAACACCACGGTTCCGAGCAGTACACCGTGGAGCACTATGACCTGGAGCTCAAGTGCAAGCTGGCCAGCAACCTGCTCGAAGGCAAGGCCGTGTTGCACATCCGCGCACTGGTCGACCTCGATGTGGTGCGGCTAAACCTGCATGGGTTGCGCGTGCTTAAGGCCACCTGCCAGGGCAAAAAGCTTGCGGCCACCAAAAGACACCACCGTATCGAGGTGAAGCTGCCCGCAATGCTGCCCGCCGGCGAACAGGTGGAACTGGCGCTGCGTTATGCCGGAAACCCGGGGGTGGATAACGGGATGTGGGGAGAGGTCGGCTGGGAGGAACTAACCGACGGGGTGCTGATTTCTGGTCAACCCACCGGGGCGGCCACCTGGTTCCCCTGCAACGATCATCCCAGTCACAAGTCCAGCTACCGTTTTTCGATCACCACCGATGCCGGCTACCGGGCGGTGGCCAATGGCGAACAGGTCAGCTACTCCCGGGCCGCGAGCGCGGACACCTGGGTCTACGAACAGCGTGAACCGATCGCCAGCTACATGGCGACCGTGCAGATCGGACGCTACAGCGAAATCCCGTTTGATACCGAAGGCCACCTGCTGGCCTACGCGGTGCCCGGCATGGATTTGGCGGTGCGTGGCGCCTTTGCCAAGCAGGGCGAGATGGCCGAGGTTTTTGAACGGCATTTTGGCCCCTACCCGTATGCCAGCTACAAGATTGTGGTGGTCGACGACGAGCTGGAAATCCCGTTAGAGGCCGCCGGGCTGAGCATTTTTGGGCGCAACCACCTATCCCTTGACTGGGAGGCACAACGGCTGATCGCGCACGAATTTTCGCACCAATGGTGGGGTAATTCGCTGACCTTAAAACGTTGGACAGACATCTGGTTGCATGAGGGATTCGCCTGCTTCAGCGAATGGTTGTATTCCGAGTCTGCCGGGCTGCTCTCGCTGGCCGATCGGGCCCGAGCGGCTTGGGAAAAGCTCGAGCAGTCCGCGCAGGACCTGGTTATCGGCGCCCCGGGGCCCGAGCTGATGTTCGATGACCGGGTATACAAACGCGGCGCGCTGGCGTTGTTCGCGCTGCTGGGCGAAGTGGGCGCCGAAGCCTTCTACACGATGCTCAAGGAATGGGTCGCCACCCACGCCCATGGGCATGTGGACACCGCCGCGTTCCTCGCGCACGCCCAAGGGTTCGCGCCAGGCACGCTTGATGTCGCCGCGCTGTTGGAGCCCTGGCTCTACGAACAGGCATTGCCGGCCTTCCCGCGCTAGCGCACCTCCCACCACGGGTGCCACGTGGCGCAGGCCATACGTCATAAACGCCTAAGTCAATGAACGGTTAGCCAATTGTTCATGAGGTGTTCACCTGGCAAAAATACACTGGAGTCATGACGGTTGAACTCCCCCTGCTTGAAGATGCATTTCGCGGCTACCACGTGCTGGACAACGACGACGATGACCCGGTGCTGGTGCGCGCGGACGGCTCCATCGTGGACACCTGGCGCGAGGACTACCCCTACGACGCCAAAATGGAGCGGGCGGCCTACGATACGCAGAAGCGTGCGCTACAGATCGAACTGCTCAAGCTGCAAAAGTGGCTCAAGGCGCACGATCGACGGCTGATGATCGTCTTCGAGGGACGCGACGCGGCCGGCAAAGGCGGCACGATCAAGCGCTTCACCGAACACCTGAACCCGCGTGGGGCACGCGTCGTCGCCCTGGAAAAGCCGACCGAGCGCGAATCCACCCAGTGGTATTACCAGCGCTACATCGAACACTTTCCGGCCGCCGGGGAGATCGTGCTCTTCGACAGGTCCTGGTATAACCGTGCCGGGGTGGAGCGCGCGATGGGGTTCTGCAGCGAAAATCAGGTCGAGCACTTTTTGGAGCAGACCCCGCACTTCGAGCGGCTGCTGGTGGAGGAGGGCATCGACCTGGTGAAATTCTGGTTCTCCGTCTCCGCCGCCGAACAGTTCACCCGCTTCCTCATTCGCCGCATCGACCCGGTGCGCCAGTGGAAGCTCTCCCCCATGGATCTGGCCTCGCTGGACAAGTGGGATGACTACACGGCCGCGAAAAAACAGATGTTCCTGAAGACCGACACCGAGCATGCCCCATGGACGGTAGTGAAGTCCAACGACAAGAAGCGTGCCCGGCTGCAGGCCATGCGCCACGTGCTGAGCCGCTTCGAGTACAAGGGTAAGGACCACGCGCTGGTCGGCACCCCCGATCCGCAGATCGTCGGGCGGGCTGCGAAGGTCATCAGCCACGGCGAAGAGTTCTAGTCCTGCCCTTCACGCCACTCGCCTCTCTTGCAGCTCGGTGGCGCCCGGCACTACGCTGGGGCAACCGATACGCTCCGGCGTTGCCCCTGGGACGGCCTGACCTCTGGCGACGCTACCTCGAAGCGGTGCGCGAATTCTGGAGGAAAAAACATGGCGGAACCAAAGACATCACAATCCGAGGCGCGACCGGCGACAGCGCCCGCGCCCTACATCCTTTTTCCGGGCACCGCCGCCCACGCGTTGGAACACTACCAACATATTTTTGGCGGAACGCTCGCGCTCTTTAGCTATGCAGAATTTGCGCGCACCGACGGGCCTGGCGAGCACATCGCCCACGGCATGCTGCGCGGGAGGCTCACTCTGTACGCGGCCGATGCCGCACCGAGCGAAGAAGCGGTGTCCACACAAGGGTTAATGCTCAGCCTGCTGGGCACGGCGGCACCCGAAATACTGCACACTTGGTTCGACCAGCTCGCCGAGGGCGGCACGGTACTTGATCCGCTGGCGCGCAAACCATGGGGCGCCAGCGACGGGCAGGTGCGTGACCGTTTTGGGGTGCACTGGCTCATCGGCTACGAACCGGAACAGTACAACAAACCAACGTGAGCGCGGTGAGGCCAAGGGCGCGATGGAGCCTAGTTCGGAGTCGAACACCGGGATAAAGTGTTCTACCAGGGGACAAGGATCGGAAAAATGGTGCAGCGCCTGCTTCCAGCGCACCGGCAGGATAGCGTGTTCCACGATCATGGTTTTGCGTTCGCTGCTAGGGTCCGCTCGGGCGCCCGGGCAGCGGGTCCGCGGGCGGTTCGCTGAATTCCATGCTCGGGGTCGGTGGCTCTTCCAGATGTGTGCCGGCGCCGCGCTGGATTAGATTTACCGCGCCCATCGCCAAGAACACCGCCACCGCTACCGCGAGGGCTCCAAGCACCACAATAAGCAGCACCGCGCCAAGTCGCGCGGCGATCCGTGAACCCATGGCAATGCCCCCGAGGTAAGTTGTGTGGAGCTTAATTCTACCGCGCGCCTGCAGGCGCTGGCAGATGCATGCAGGACAAAACCAACGCCCCGGGGTATTCCGCGTGATTGCAGATACCTCGGGGCGTTGGTTGCCCGACGCGAAGCGCCGATTGGCATGGTTTAGCGCTGGGTGGCGCCGAACTTCTCGGTGGCCAGAGCTACCGCGGCGGCCCGCGCCTCGGAGGCTTCATCGGCGGTCAGCGTGCGGTCCGCGGCGCGGAAACGCAAACCGAAGGCCAACGACTTCTTGCCCTCTTCGATGCCCTTGCCCTGATACACATCAAACAAGGTGATGTCTTCGAGCAGTGCGCCGGCACCCTCGCGCAGGGTGTCAAGCACGTGACCGGCAACAACGTGTTGATCAACGACCAAGGCAACATCCTGGGTAGCCAGCGGCTGGGTGGACAGTGACTGCGCCACGACCACCTGCGGAGCGGCAGCCATCAGTGCAGCAGCGTTCAGCTCCATTGCCACGGTGCGCGGCGGCAGATCGGCGTCCTTGAGCAGCGCCGGGTGCAGCTCGCCGGCGTAGCCAACCACTTCGCCAGCAACCTTCAGTGTGGCGGCGCGGCCCGGGTGGAAGGCCTGATGATCGCCCTGAGCAACCTCCAGGTCAACACCAAGGATGTCCGCGACGGTGCGTGCGGCATCCAGTGCGTCGGCCCAGTCCCAGGCACGCGGCGCGAACCCGGCGGCGGCCGAAGCCTCGTGGCCGGTGAAGACCGCGGCTAGCTGCCATGGCTGGTTGGGGACACCGTTGTACAGGTCCGCTAGCACCTCATCGCTTGGCTTAACGCCCAGCGGAGGGAGGAACGCCGAACCGAGCTGATCGTCTGGCAGGAACACCAGACCGCCCTCGTACAAGGCCAGATCGCGGAAGCCACGGCCGATATTGCGTCGTGCGGTGTCCAGCAGACCCGGCAGCAGGCTGGTTCGCAGGAAACGGAATTCCTTGGAGATCGGGTTGGCCAGCGACACGGCCTTCACCGTGGCGCCAGCTTCCGGAGTGCCGAACATGTTGTTCTGCGCTTCGGAAACGAACGGGTAGGTCAAGACCTCGGTCAGGCCAGCATCGGCCAGGCCCTGCAAGAGGCGCCGGCGCTGGGACTGGGTCCGGGTCAGGCCGCGCCCTGGTGGGGCCACCGGCAAGGTGGCCGGGATCTGGTCGTAGCCAACCACGCGGGCTACTTCCTCGACCAGGTCTTCCTTGATTTCTAGGTCCGGGCGCCAGCTTGGTGCGCTAACCAAAAAGCCCTCGGCGTTTTGCGCGACGGTTGCACCAATTCCCTGTAGCGCGGTAATGGTCTGCTCGTCGGTGTACTCCACGCCGATCAGTGCCCCGGCGAAACCGGCTGGCAACTGAATCTGGGTGTCGGCCGGAACAACGCCTGCGTCGGTGACCTTGCTGGTCTCGGTGCCACCGGCCAGCTCAACGAGCAGATTCACCGCACGCTGCGCGGCGATGTCCATGATGTGTGGGTCAACCCCACGCTCAAAACGCTTGGAGGCTTCCGAAGGCAGCTTGTGGCGGCGACGGGATCGTCCGACGGACACTGCGTCGAAGTGTGCAGCCTCGATCAGCACGGTGCTGGTGGACGGACCGACCTCGGTCGCCGCGCCACCCATGACGCCAGCAATACCAATAGCGCCTGACTCGTCGGTAATCAGCAGGTCCTCAACCGACAGCTCGCGGCTCTTTTCATCGAGCGTGGTGAGCTTTTCTCCGGCGGCCGCACGACGCACGGTGATCGCACCGGTGAGCTTGTCCGCATCGTAGAAGTGCAGTGGTGCGCCAAGCTCGAGCATCACGTAGTTGGAGATGTCGACAACCAGCGAGATCGAGCGCATGCCTGCCAGCTGCAGGCGCGAGGCCATCCAGCGTGGGGTGG
The DNA here is from genome assembly GCF_002332285.1 of Glutamicibacter sp. BW77. NCBI lineage: Bacteria > Bacillati > Actinomycetota > Actinomycetes > Micrococcales > Micrococcaceae > Glutamicibacter > Glutamicibacter sp. BW77. The sequence continues at coordinate 26,413 of NZ_NRGT01000037.1, forward strand.
GCAGCGATGGGTTGATGCCGGTGACTTCGCGAGTGACAAAACGCGTGCAACCGGGCACGTCGTAGATGGGTGCGTCGTCGGACAGGATGACCTGGTGTCCGGCTTCGGTTGCCTCGGTGACGGAAATGGTGGTTGCCGGATCGGTGAAGGAGGTGCCGGTGGCCAGCGCGTATTCGCGGGCTACGCCGCGGATCGAGAAGCAGTAGCCGCGGTCCGGGGTCACGTTGATCTCCGCGGCCTGATCGTTCAGTCCGAAAAGCTCAAAGACGTCGGTGCCCATTTCTGGGTCTAGTCCGTAGTTGGAGAGCACCATGATGCCGTCGTGGTCTTCGCCGATGCCCAGCTCGCGGGAGGAGGCGATCATGCCGGCAGAAACATGTCCGTAGGTTTTGCGCGGGGTGATCTTAAAGTCCCCTGGCAGCACGGCGCCGGGCAGGGTGACAACAACCTTGTCACCCTCCACGAAGTTGTGTGCGCCGCAGATGATGCCCTGCACGCCGCCCGGTTCGATGCCCTTACCGGTCAGCGTCTGCTCGGTACCTTCGGGCACCACGCGGACCTGGCACCAGTTGATGGTTTTGCCGTTGGTTTGTTCTTCCTTCACCAACGAGAGCACCTGACCGACGACGATCGGGCCCGAGAGCGTATCGGAGGGACGGTGTACGTCCTCTTCTTCCAAACCGACCTTCACCAGATCGGCCATCAAGTCTTCGGCGCTCGCATCGGCCGGAAGCTGCGTGTATTCGCGCAGCCATGAAAGTGGAATACGCATAACTTAAATCTCCATCCCGAAGTGCTGGCTGAAACGAATGTCGCCCTCGATCATGTCGTGCATGTCGGGAACGTCGTTGCGGAACATCAGTGTGCGCTCGATGCCCATGCCGAAGGCGAATCCGGAGTATTCTTCCGGGTCGATCCCGGCGGCGCGCAGCACGTTCGGGTTGATCATGCCGCAGCCACCCCACTCGATCCAGCGCGGGCCGCCCTTGGCACCGGGGTGCCAGATGTCCAGCTCGGCGCTTGGCTCGGTGAACGGGAAGTAGGCCGGGCGCAGACGGATCTGTGCATCTTTGCCGAACATCTGGCGGGCGAAGTGCTCCAGTGTGCCGCGCAGATCGGCCATGGTCAGGCCCTTATCCACGGCGAGACCCTCAAACTGGTGGAAGACCGGGGTGTGAGTGGCGTCCAGCTCATCGGTGCGGAAGGTACGGCCCGGGCAGAGCACGTAGACCGGAACCTCACGCTGCAGCATCGAACGCACCTGCACCGGGGAGGTGTGGGTACGCAGCACCAGGTGCGCGTCGGCCGGCTCGATGAAGAAGGTGTCCTGCATTTCGCGGGCCGGGTGGTCCGGCTTAAAGTTCAGTGCGTCGAAGTTGAACCACTCGGATTCGACCTCGGGGCCTTCGGCGATTTCCCAGCCCATGCCGACAAAGATGTCGGACACGCGGTCCTGCAATACCGACAGTGGGTGGCGAGCACCGACGCGGCGACGGCGCGGAGCCGCGGTGACGTCGACGGTCTCTTCTTCCAAGATGCGCGCGGCCTCGGCCTCTTCAAGCACTACCGTGCGGGCGGCCAACGCCTTGTTCACGCGTCCGCGGGCGCCACCGACGAGCTTGCCGGCCACCGCCTTCTCGGACTTGTCCAGCTTGCCGATCTGGCGGTTGGCCAGCGACAGCGCGGACTTCTCGCCGGTGTGGGCGAGTCGTGCATCTTTTAGTTCAGTCAGGTCGCCAGCGGATTCGATGGCTGCCAGTGCAGCTTGAACCGCGGCGTTGATGCCTGCTTCATCTGTCGGATGCGGTGCGTTGAGCTCCGCTTCCGTTGCCTCTTGGATTGTCTGATCAGACATGGGATCGATCGATCCTTCTCTTATCTCGTGGAACTATTAGTCCCTATTCTATTAGCTAAGGCCCGTCAACGTTTCAACGATGACGGGCCCAGGCCGTGAAGAAGCTAACGATTCCCTTAGTGAGCGGCTGAATCCTTGGCTGACTTCGGTGCAAATGCGAAAACGAGGATCATTGCTAGCACCAGTAGAGCGCCACCAAAAACTAACGAGTAGAACATCGTGTAGTTTGCTGCCCCGGTAGCCTTGTACTCGTTTGCACCGGCAATCATGTCGAAGGTGACGGTGTGGTGATCAACCTCGCCGGCGGAGTGGGTGAGCACCTTACCCGGGAAGCTGACCTGCAAGTTTGCCTCGGTGAACTGCTCGTTGACCGCGACTTCACCTGCGCCTGGCATCGAGAATCCGAATTCGCCGTCCTGATCGGACAGGGTAATTGGGAAGCCGAAGAGCATAAAGGCGTCCTGTAGCTGGACAAAGTTCATCTTGCCGATGGTTTCAAAGCGCAGACCGACGTTTTCCCCATCGTCGATGGTGGTGTAGCTCCACTGTCCGCCCAGAATGTTATCCAGCTCGTCGGTGTTCATCTGCGTAGCCAGCACGTCCTCGAATTTCTGGCCCTGCAGGTTTTCCTGATGAGTGGTGAGCTGCAATGCACCGGTAGCCTGATCGGCACCGGTCACGTTGACCTCAGCGTTCATGTTGACGCAGCCGGATAGGGCCAGCATTGCGGTAAAGACCAGCGCGAGAACGCCAAGAAGTCTCTTCACTCGGATTACTCCTAAAAATTTTGTGGGTTGGTTACGGGTTGCCGATTCCAGGCACTATGACCAGCTTACGCGGTTGAGCAGGTAGACCCCGCATGAGCTTGGGCCAGACAGGCAGTCACAATCGGGGCGTCGGCCTCGATCCACGGCACTACTGTGCCCAAGGAATCATCGAGGCCTAGCCAGGCCAATTGGTCGTGTCCATCGAGCGTGTCGGGCGTTCCCTCGCTGATCGTGGCGAACCAGACGCGCATTGCTGCCCGCTCATTGAGCACCCAGCCCTGGGCATGCGGCCCGATGATTTCTGCGCCGAGATTCAGCTGCACGCCAAGTTCCTCACGCAGTTCGCGGTGTACCGCATCGATCTGCGACTCCCCCGGTTCGACCTTGCCACCGGGAAATTCCCAGAGCCCGGCCAGTTCAACCGGACGATTACGACGGGCTGCCAACATCTTGGTGGGTGATTCAAAACTGTCGATGATCGCTACCGCGACGATTTGTTTGAGCTGCATCGGGCGACACCTATCGCTGGGCGCGAGCCGACGCGTAGAGGCACACCGTCGCGGCGGTGCTCACGTTCAGTGATTCGGCCACCCCGTAGAGCGGTACCGCGACGTTGAACTGTGCCAGCGCCTTCTCTTGTTCGCTCAAGCCCTGGCCCTCATTGCCGAAAAGCCAGATCGTGGGTCGTTCCAGTGCTGGCTCTTCTGCGCTCACGGACTCCAGTGCACCAGCGCGTAATACTGCGCTATCTTGCAGCGTGTCCAGGTTGTGTTCGGCATAGCCATCGGCCGACAAAATTTGGAAGGAAACTTCGGCACTATTAATATCAGCCACAACCTGTGCGAGGTCTACGTCGCTGAGCACTGGCAGGTGGAAGAGTGAGCCGGCGGTGGAGCGGACGGCTTTGGGATTATAGATATCGACGCTGTCCTTGGTGATAATCACCGCGTCGGCTCCGGCGGCATCGGCGGCGCGCAAGATGGTGCCGGCATTACCCGGATCCTGAATGCGGCACAGCACGGCGATCAATTTCGGTTTGGTGGCCAGTACTTCGAAAAGCTGCGGCTGGGACATGGCAACGACGGCGAGGATACCCTGAGGGTTCTTTGTGTCTGCCATGGCGGAAATGACATCGCCAGTGACAAAGAAGGTGTGGATGTTGCCCGCCTCGAGCAAAGTCGAAAATTCCTCATGACTTTCCAAGAATCCGGGCACCACGTAGACCTCTTGAACCAGCTGGTCGTTACTTTGGTGGGCGAGCAGTGCTTCGCGCACAGCTTGCGGACCTTCGGCGAGGAATTCGCCGGTTGCTTCCCGCCCCTTACGGTGGGCTAGCCGGGCTACTGCCTTCACTCGGTCGGCGCGTGGATTGGACATCACATCATTGGAGAAGCTGGTCATATAACGAGAATACCGGTAGAAACACCGAAGGGTGGGCTCCGCACTATGTGCGGTGCCCACCCTTCGGTGTGATCTGTCCTACCTGAGGCTTAGCTCAAAGGGAGAAACGGATTTACTTCATCTGCTGGCGGGATTCTCCACCAGCTGGCTCGAAGCCTGCAGCCTTAGCAGCGTCGGTCGAGTTGAACCAGAACTCGGCTTCGGTCTGCTCGTACCAGGTGGAACCTGGAACGTGGTACTTGTTCGAACCGGCGTTGCCCTTGATGACGAAGCCTTCTGGTGCGTCTTCGCCCTCAACGGCCTTGACTACGCCTTCGCCTTCGACGGACTTAGCTGCTGGTGCAGCAGCCTTAGGAGCCTTAGCTGCCTTTGGAGCAACTGCTACTTCAGCGTTACGTGGTGCGTTGACGTCTGCTGGAAGAGCGTCCTTAGCAACCTTAACCAAGGTAGCGAAAGCGTTCGAATCCGAAACAGCAAGCTCGGAAAGCATACGACGGTCAACCTCGACCTCAGCGGCCTTCAGGCCCTGGATCAAGCGGTTGTAGGTCAGACCGTTAGCGCGGGATGCAGCGTTGATACGCTGGATCCACAGGCGACGGAAGTCACCCTTGCGCTTGCGACGGTCATTGAAGCTGTAAACGTACGAGTGGAGCAACTGCTCCTTGGCCTTACGGTACAGGCGCGAACGCTGACCGCGGTAACCCTTTGCGCGTTCCAGAACGACGCGACGCTTCTTATGGGCGTTTACTGCCCGCTTCACACGTGCCACGTGTGTACTCCTTCAAGTCAGTTCCTCCCACCGGGCTTACCCGATGAAAGTGAAATCTATGGTTGTTGGGGTGGTGCTTCCCCGAATTGCGAAAAGGGAGAGCTTAGATGCCCAACATCCGCTTGATGGTCTTAACATCGGCCTTAGCGACCAACTGGTCAGAAGCCAGGCGGCGAGTAACGCGCGAGGACTTGTGCTCCAGGTAGTGACGACGGTTAGCCTGCTGGCGCTTGAGCTTGCCGCTACCAGTCAGCTTGAAGCGCTTCTTGGCGCCACTGTGAGTCTTGAACTTCGGCATAGCTGCCGTTCTCCTAACGTGCTCCACATAAATCGTTAGATCTGTGGGGATCATCCGAAGCGGACCCTCTTGGCAAGGTGACCGCTGCTGTTCTCTTGATAGTTGGAACTTCTCAAGGAAGCTCCTTCATCGTTTCCGATGACGGGCCCGAAGGCCCAACAGACTTGGGCTAAGCTTCGTCTTCAGCTACGTTGCGAGCCTGCTCCAGCTTGGCACGAGCATCGTCGTCCATCGCAGCTGCGACGTTCTGACCCTCGGTTTCATCTGGGGCGTCGGTGCGGATCTTGCGCTTCGCGCTATCCCGGCCACCGGACTTCTGCTGTTGCTGCTGTTCGCGGCGAGCTTCTGCCTTGTTCTTCAGCGGACCTACCACCATGACCATGTTTCGGCCATCGATGCGAGGCGTGGACTCTACAAGTCCTACCTCAGCGACGTCTGCTGCAAATTTTTCGAGCAAGCGAATGCCCATTTCTGGACGCTGCTGTTCACGACCGCGGAACTGGATCATGGCCTTAACCTTGTCGCCTGCGCCTAAGAAGCGTAGTGCGTGGCCGACCTTGGTCTCGTAGTCGTGAGTATCGATCTTCAGACGGAAGCGAACTTCCTTCAGGATCGTGTTGGTCTGGTTCTTACGAGCTTCACGAGCCTTGACTGCAGCTTCGTACTTAAACTTGCCGAAGTCCATCAGCTTGCATACAGGAGGCTTGGCGGTCGGTGCGACCTCAACCAAGTCCAGATCGGACTCGACAGCTAGACGGAGTGCGTCCTCAATACGGACAATTCCTACTTGCTCACCATTGGGTCCGACGAGACGTACCTCTGGCACGCGAATGCGCTCATTAATGCGTGGATCGCTGATGTGTCACTCCTGATTTTCGTAAGTCACTTACTCGCAAACAAAGAAGGCCTCCGTCTGCGAGGTGCAGGCGAAGGCCAAAACATAGACGACATAATAGTTAAACGAATCTCATCGCAAAACTATTTCGGGATACCGCGAGGTATCCTGCCGAATGACCCGGAAGCCTCAACGGCTACAGCGGGTGGGAGTTGGCCTCCACTTGCATGGCTCAACACTGATCTCTTGTGGACATCATCCGGATACCGGACGCTCTCAAGTACCTGTATTGAGTCGGTCTATGACAAGCTTAGCAGTATGAGTACCGAAGACACCAACTCGCAGCAGGAAGCCGTCGCACAGCAGATGCGCGACATCGCCGAAGTTCCAGCAGTAGAAATCGTCACCACCGCAGCGGTCCACCTAATGAGCGCAGCAGCGGTCAAATGTGGACTGGCAGAGGGCGAAGATGCCAATGAGCTGAAGGATCTTGATGAAGCTCGCAAACTAATTACGGCGCTAGCTGGCCTAGTCACCGCCGGCGCACCGGAGATTGGCTCGCAGCATGCAGCTCCTTTGCGTGATGGTTTGCGTAGCTTGCAGCTAGCCTTCCGCGAAGCCTCGTTGATCCCCGACCAGCCAGGTAAGGGCCCGGGCGAAAAGTACACCGGTCCGGTCAACTAGCCTTTATTACACAAAATTTAAGAGATTAACGTCATGGACTCGCTTCCCTTTGGGAAGCGAGTCCATTGTTCTTTAGCCCACTACTGAGGTGAAATCGCTGCGCGAGAAGCGCGCGGGAACGAATGCCGGGCATCGCGGAGCTATCCGATGGCTTCCAACCTGCGGCGACGGGCGCGGCGTACACGGCGGCGAATCTGTTGGGCGATCAGCGCAATGATCACGATGAACACCGCCAACGCACCGATGCCGATGAAGGCTTGCGCCGGGCCAAGGGTGTCAACGAAGATTCCAGTCAGCGGTGAACCGAGAGCGGTGCCGGTGGTCATCGCCGAACCGTACCAACCCATCGCCTCGCCGCGGCGTTTTTCCGCGACCAGATCGGTGAGCCATTCGGAGGCCGCCGAGAGTGTTGGGGCACAGAGGAATCCGGGGGCCAGTGACAGTAGGGCCAGGGACCAGGTGTCGGTGGCGAAGTACATGGGCACGGTGAGTATGGCCATGGCCAGGAGCAGCATCAGCGGGGAGATCGAACGATTCATCGCTCCATAAAGCAACCCGCCAATGAGCGAGGACCCGCACCAGAAGAGGAACACGATTCCTAGGTCTCCGGAGCGTGATTGGGCTTCAAGCTCCGCGACGATACCCACTTCGGTGCCGGTGAGTAGCGCTCCGGCACCGCCGGCGGCGATGAAGACCGCAAGCACCGAGGCGCTAATCCAGTTAAACCTGCCCTTAAAGGCTCGGCCTCGGCTCTTAATTCTGGCGCGCGCGGATTTCCACCCGGCGGTAATCAGTTCGCCTTCCACCTCGGCTACGCCAACCGGTGCAGCGGCAATGAAGCTGGCTTCCGCGCCGAGACGTTCCTCATGCACGTTGGCACGCATCGCGACCGCTTTCGGATCATCGCTGCGTGTGGGTGGGTTCAAGATCATGAGCGCGAGGCCAGCGAGCGAGGCGGTGATTCCGATGACGCTCAGTCCGATGGTGCTGCTGATCTGCGTGGCGACGATTCCTGCGGAGGCCGGTCCGACGATGAAGACTAGTTCGGTTCCGGTGGCATCGAGCGCAAAAGCCGTGCGGCGTTGGTCTCCGGTGGTCATGATGCCCAGCGCCGTGCGCACCACGGAGAACACCGGTAAGGAAAACAGACCGCCAATGAATGCCAGAGGGTATACCCATTCCAGTGCAACGTGGGGCACCGTGCACCAGACGAGGGTTTCGACAAAAATTGACGGGATCAGCGCCCGGCGTAGACCCCACGCATCAACGCGGGCCCCACGCCACGGTGCGCCAATTGCGATACCCAAGGTCATAAGTGCGGTGACCAGACCGGCAGATACCCAACTCTGATCGAGGTTTGTGACCAGATGCAAAAGCAAGAGCATGCTCAGCGCCGAATGCGGAAGTCGGGCAATCATTCCGATGACCAGTAGCGAGGAGATCTGCGGTTGCCGCAGAATCTGCCAATACCGTTTCATACCCGGGCTTTTCCTTCTCTATTAGTTGGGTGCGCTGTGCAAGCTCACTTCGATCGAATCTACCGCTTCGGCGAATTCTTGGTTTTGGGCTAGTAGCCCATGAATGTTTTGGGTGATGTGCCGGGCTTCGGCCTCCGGAGTGCCGGCGGCAAACACGAACTGCAAATTCAGCTCCGGCCCGGCTCCCCCACCTAGAACTGGGGCGCCTAGCTGGTCACGCGAACCGACTCCGCGGCCCGGAGCAAGCTTCACCGTCCGTAATTTCTGGTGTCCGGTGGTAGCTTCTTCGACCAGCTTGGCCACCTGCTCATTCAAATAACTCGGGGTCCAGTCAACCTGTTTAGCCAGCGTCCACATCCCCGGGCGGCGCAGCACAAAGGTGAAGTCGCTGCCTGGATCGAGCACTAATAGCTGGGCTTCCTCGCTGACCGCGGACAGGGCCGCGCGCGGGGCATACACCGCAACCGGTCGGGCCTGATCGTGCCATGCTTGCAGGCGTTCAACGGTAGTGAACACTGGTAAGGCCATGCGGCCATCGGGTGCCTTAATTTTCACCAAGGCCATATCCGCTTCCTTGTCGGCGGCGAAACCGTGCTCGGTCATCGCTTCCTCACCCAGTTGCGCGACCACAGCTACGAAGATCCGCGCCTGGGAAAGCGCGCGATGGACCCCCGCTTCATCTCCGGTACCAGCACGCAGTTCGGCCAGGGCTTGGACCACTCCAGCGTCGGCGGATCCATCGTCCTTATCAAATTTGTGCAGGGGGTTTTCTTCGCCACTTAGATCGCGACCATCCCAGCTTTGGCCCGCAGAATCAGCGTGATTCCCGGCCTGCGCCAAGGCCGCTGCAATGTGGCCTGGCAGGTGTCGGGCGGGTTCTGATTCTGGGTGCAAAGCGCTCATAAAACAATGCTATCTGGCGCGCGCAAATAGAAAAGACCTCAATGCTCCCTCCGCCCATGAGGTTGGCCACCCAATGAGTTTTGCGACAACGATAAATTCGCGTTCCCTCAGCGTCGATGACGTGCACGGTTCCCGGCTTTGCCACGCGCCCTGTGACACGATGGCGAATTAAAAGCAGGACCCGAGGTAGCACAGGCGCTGCCTCGGGTCCTGCAGATATCGTGTGGTTAGTGGCGGCCGGCCACGTCTAGTGCTTGCGCAAGAGTGAACTGACCTGCGTACAGGGCCTTGCCCATGATCGCTCCTTCGATTCCCTCGGAGACCAATTCGCGCAGTACGCGCAGGTCTTCGAGCGAGGAGATACCACCGGAGGCAATGACCGGTTTGCTGGTCTTCGCGCAGATTTCACGCAGTAGCTCAACGTTCGGGCCACGAAGTGTTCCGTCCTTGGTCACGTCGGTGACCACGTAGCGGGCGCAGCCGGCATCTTCCAAACGGGCGAGCACGTCCCACAGATCGCCCCCGTCCTTAGTCCAGCCGTGGCCAGATAGGGTGGTTCCGCGAACGTCCATGCCGACGGCGATTTTGTCACCGAAGCGTTCGATGGCCCGAGCGGTCCATGCTGGATTTTCCAGTGCGGCCGTGCCCAGGTTTACGCGGGTCGCCCCAAATTCTAGGGCGCGTTCCAACGATGCATCGTCGCGGATGCCACCGGAAAGCTCCACCTTGATGTTCAGTTCTTGCGCGATGCGCTGGACCACATCGGTGTTGTTACCACGGCCGAATGCTGCATCGAGGTCCACGAGGTGCAGCCATTGGGCGCCTTCGCGCTGCCAGGACAAGGCAGCTTCCAGTGGGTCGCCGTATCCGGTTTCCGATCCGGCTTCGCCCTGGACCAGGCGCACTGCCTGACCGTCGGCGATATCTACCGCCGGAAGCAGTTCAAGAATAGGTAGCTCGCTCATAATTTCCTTCTATCACTAATGTCTAGAGTGTCTGGACCCAACCGGCGACGATTGCCGCGGCGGCTAAGGCCCATAATGCGATGATCCAGGACAGGTGTGCCTTCTGGCGTTGCAGCGAAATCGCGCCACCAGCCAAAAAGGCTCCGAGGGCCATCAGGAGAATTGCCCAAATCATTTAGAGCGTCTCCAACCAGTTACGCAGCAACTTTGCGCCCGCGTCGCCGGATTTCTCCGGGTGGAACTGCACTGCCGAAAGTGGACCATTTTCCACCGCTGCAACAAAGTCGGTTCCGTGAGTAGACCAGGTCACCTGTGGCGGGGTCATCGCCGGCTGAGTGACATCAAATTCCCACTTTTGCACCGCGTAGGAGTGCACAAAATAGAACCGTTCATTCTCGATGCCGGCAAAAAGCTTCGAATTTTCTGGTGGGCGCACGGTATTCCAACCCATATGCGGGATGACCTCGGCCTGTAAACGTTCGACGACACCGGGCCATTCGCCGATCCCTTCGGTTTCCACCCCGTGTTCAACACCCTGCTCGAAGAACACCTGGTGTCCTACGCAGATGCCAAGCACTGGTTTGCCGCCTGCAATGCGTCGGCCAATCCATCGCAGTGCGCCGGTTTTGGCTAGTTGCTCCATTACCGATGCGTAAGCTCCCACGCCGGGAAGGACCAGGCCGTCGGCGTCGAGGATGGCTTTAGCATCGGCGGTTAGCTCAACTTCTGCTCCCGCAGCTTCCAACGCGCGCACTGCCGATCGGACATTTCCGGAACCGTAGTCGAGGACAACTACTTTCTTCTTCGCCACTTACAGGGCACCCTTCGTGGATGGGATTTTGTCACCCATGCGCGCGTCTGGCTCGACGGCTTCACGCAAGGCGCGGGCGAAGGACTTGAACTGTGCTTCGACGATGTGGTGCGGGTCGCGGCCCGAAAGCACCTCGATGTGCGCGCAAATCTGTGCGTGGAAGGTGATCGCCTCAAATACGTGGCGCGTCATCGAACCGGTGAAGTGTCCGCCGATCAGGTGGTATTCCTGACCTGCTGGCTCGCCACCGTGCACCAGGTATGGACGGCCTGACACGTCGACCACCGAACGGGCCAGCGCCTCGTCCAGTGGTGCGTAGGAGGTGCCAAAGCGGCGAATGCCTGCCTTGTTACCCAAGGCAACACGAAGTACCTCGCCGATGGTGATTGCCACGTCTTCAACCGTGTGGTGCACGTCGATGTGGATGTCACCGGTGGCACGCACCGTCAAATCGATCAGCGAATGTTTGGATAGGGCGGTGAGCATATGGTCGTAGAACGGCACGGACGTGCTGATCTCCGAGGTTCCGGTCCCATCCAGGTCCAGCTCGACAAAAACTGATGATTCGCTGGTCACGCGTTCCATACGGGCGCGACGAGCGCCAATCAATTCGGCAGACATGTCTTCCTTCGCTTGTGTGTAAGTGCTATTTCTGTGCGCCCAGCAACGTGGCTAGGTGCTCTAAGAAGGCGGTGGTTTCGGATTCGGTTCCGGCGGTAACGCGCAACGTACCTTTGATTCCATTGTCGCGGACGATGATGCCGGCATCCAGCAAACCCTGCCAGATAGTGTGTGGATCTTCCAACCCGCCGAAGAAGACAAAATTCGAATCCGAGACCGATGGCTTCAGGCCGAGCTCAGTCAACCTCGTGACGATTCGATCGCGCTGCGTCTTGATCTCTTCAACTTGGGCCAGCAACAGGTCGATGTTCTTCAACGCAGCGATGGCAGTCGCTTGGGTCACCGCAGACAGGTGGTAGGGCAAACGCACTAGACGAATCGCGTCGGTTACTTCGGGAGCTGCGGCTAGGTACCCTACTCGGGCTCCGGCCAGCCCGAAGGCCTTGGACATCGTGCGCGAGATGATCAGCCGCTGACGGCCGTCAAGTAAGGTAAGCGCCGATTTGGTGTTTGCCAACGAAAATTCCGCGTAGGCTTCATCGACCACCACGATGGCCTTGGTTTCACTGGCTGCCTCGTAGACCGCTTGGATGACGTCTAACCCCAGCGCCGTGCCGGTGGGATTGTTTGGGGAGCACAAGAAGATCACATTTGGCCGGTGGGTACGCACCTGTGCAGCGGCGGATTCGGCACTGAGTGTGAAGTCCTCGGCGCGGGTGCCAGCGATAAATTGAGTATCGGTGCCGCTGGCTAACAACGGGTACATCGAATACGTGGGGACAAAGCTCAGCAGGCTGCGTCCCGGCCCACCGAAGGCTTGCAGAATTTGCTGGAGAATTTCGTTAGAGCCGTTGGCCGCCCAGATGTTCTCGCGATCCAGGTTGTGTCCCAGGTAGTCGGCGAGCAGTTCACGCAGTTCGGTAAATTCACGATCTGGGTAGCGGTTGAGGGTAGTGGCCGCCTTGGCGACTTCTTGGGCGATGGCGTCGACTACGCTTGTTGGCAGCGGATGCGTGTTCTCGTTGACGTTCAGCTGAATGGGAACGTCGATTTGCGGCGCACCATATGGGGAAAGCCCGCGGAGGTTCTCACGCAAAGGCAGCTGACTCAGAAGTTCACTACGGTCATTCACGCATTAATTCTAATGGTGAGTTGCTCTGCGTGGTGAATCCACGACAAGAGCAGGTAACAATGGTGAGCTAATACCTAGTTCGCGAGTACCGGAATGTTGATGGTGTCCCCCGCGTAAAGCATGCCGGTATCGATCGCGTTCAACTCTTCGATATGGTTCATTGCCGCGTTAACCTCATAGCCCTGCGCATACTCACTAGCCAGACTCCATAGTGTGTCCCCTGGAATGACCGTGACTTCTACGGTTTCCAGACCGGCGGGGAGGTCGGTAGATGCGTTGGCGCTGGAGGTGAGCATCGTGAAGAAGAACGCCGCGGCGATCGTCAACAAGAAGACTGGGATGCCCACTAGGACAGCCCACCCACGACGATTGATGCGGATCTTCAGCGGCGCTTTGTCTTGCTGCGGTACGAGTGCGAGCGTAGTCATGACATTTCTCCTCAACGATTTTAATGATGCGAACTGATATTCGAATACAGACTTCGAACACTTGTTCGATACTAGTACATCTTTTCTAACAGACTCTGATCGAACTTGTCCAGACTCTTTCGAACAAATCTTTGAAAGAAGCGACAAAATCAACTAAGATTTCGAAGTAGAAGATCAGTAAATACATCACAACATTGGGCACCGACAGTTTGAAGGTTAGAACTGAGGACCGAATGCAAGGGAAGGCAAAACCACATGTCAGCATCACAGCGCACTCCCCGGTCAAATGCCCGATCGCTGACCATACGTCAGAAAAAAATCCTCGAAACCATTCAACGCTCGATCGGCAGAAACGGTTACCCGCCATCGATGCGTGAGATTGGCGACTCTGTAGGACTTAAGAGCTTGTCCAGCGTGACCCACCAACTCGGGCAGCTGGAAAAACTTGGGTACATCCGCCGAGACCCCCGCCGCCCGCGCGCCATGGAAATCCTGCTCCCCTTGCAGCTGGCTGAAGATGGCGATTCAACTGAGGAAACCTCGACCACACCGGAGCCGGTAGAAGATGCCAAGGTGATCGAGCTAAGCACCTCAGCCGACACCACCATGGTGCCTCTGGTCGGACGGATCGCCGCCGGCGGGCCAATTTTGGCCGAACAAACCGTCGAAGATGTATTCTCGCTACCGCGTCAGTTGGTGGGACACGGCGAATTATTCATGCTCAAGGTCTCTGGTGATTCAATGGTGGACGCCGCAATTTGCGACGGCGACTGGGTGGTTGTTCGTCGCCAACAGACCGCCGAAAACGGCGATATCGTTGCAGCACTGCTCGACGAGGAAGCCACTGTGAAGACCTTCCGGCAGCGCGATGGGCACACCTGGTTGCTTCCACAGAACTCCCGTTACGAACCGATTCTTGGTGATGCAGCGACCGTAATGGGCCGCGTCGTTTCGGTCATGCGCTCGCTCTAATCCGAGAATGTTGAAACGTTTTTAAAGTAGTCAGCCACCGTCCATGCACCGATTAGAAGTGCGTGGACGGTGGTTTTTTCATGCCTACCTAGTCGCGCTGCGCACCGGTACGGCACACGCGTTGAGCCGCTTGCAGGATCGTCCAACGTTGGATCGCCGCCGAAAGCTGCGTCTCAGTCCTGTCGGCAAGCTGCGCTGCCGTGAGGCAAATAAGCCGCGCAGCAGTACGCTGGCTCGCTGCGGGAAGCCGCGGGTCAAGCGCGGCTAGAGCAAGGTAGCGACAGAGAATTCCGGTGAACAGATCCCCGTCGCCACCGGTGTCCAGGCGTAACCCGGTGCCATGATCATCGTTGGACAGCTGCACGTTGATCGACTCAATAAGTGATCGTGCCTGAGCTAGATGTTCGGCGCTCCCGCTGGCCAATAGCGCGCCGAGCACCGTGCCTTGATTGTAGGTATAAATTGCGTGTTCAAGCTGCGGGCCGCTGGCAGTTAGCCGGATGCCGTCAAGGTAGAGTCCGGTGCGTTCATCGTGCAGATTGTGGCGCATCCAGTCCAATAGATGCTTACTGCTCTGAACATCGTTAATCCGTGCAAAGTACAAGGCTGCCGGACCGTTGGAAGGGGTGTTTTTGAAGTCCCGTTTACGTGACCAGTAAAGCCCGCCACCTAGTTTGTCGTCTTGGCCGAGTACCATCTGGCGGCCCAACGCCCGCATTGCGAGGGTGGACAACAGTGCAGGGCGCGCCGAAAGTTGCAGACTCAGCTCGTTCAGCCGGGTCGCTGCGAGAAGTAACCAGGCCATATCGTCGTAGAAGTAATTGGGGAAGCATGCGAAATTGCGGATGAGGACGCCACGCAGCAACTGTTTAGCGCGCTCCCAGTTCGCACGTGCCTTGCTGCGGTCCCCCGCCTGCAACGCGCTGAACGCCGCATCAATGATCGCATCCAGATAGTGTGCCTGCCACCAATAATGCCATTCGGACCAGGGGCGTGCGCCTGCCTTAGGTAGCGGTTGATCAGGCAGTGCGCGCAACGCGCCGATCCAGGTACCGGGTATCCCCATCAGCCGATGCCCAAAACGTTCATGTATGTCGGCTTCGGCTGACAGGGCCAGACGGTGCCAGTGTTCGGCATCGGTAATATCGTGCGCAGCTGATGGCGAGTCTGCGTGAGGATCGTGCATTGGATCATGCGCTGTGCTCATGGACCCCTCCCAGCTGTCGAAATTCCGTGGCTGGGTACCAGCGTAGTCCGAATTCACCGATGCATCGAGCACTGTTTAGGCGCAGCCGATTAGGCGGCGAGCACCTCGGCGGCCGAGAACCAGTGGGTGTTGCGTCGAGGTTGTTGATCGGGGTCCAAAAATTTGGGCAGTAGCACCGCCGGGGGTTTGCCGTCGGCGACGATCAGGGTAAATAGTCCTGCGTGCCGGGCATGATGGTGCATTGGGCAAAGCAGTGCCCCGCGGTCCACCCGTGTTTCTCCGCCTTCCTCCCACGGATCCACGTGATCCGCTTCGCAACGGCTGGCTGGCATATGGCAGCCCGGGTAGATACAGCCGCGGTCTCGTGCGGCCAACGCACGTTTCATATGGGGTGGGAAGAGCCGTTTGGATCGACCGATATCTAGCGGTTGACTCTTACCGTTGAGTACCGCGGGGTAGATTCCGGCGTTGCACATGAGGGTGCGGGCCGCGGCAGCGGTGAGCGGCAGACCGTTCTCGGTGGTGGCAAAACTTTGCGCACCGGCAAGCATTTTTTCGTAGTTCAGGTGCACGATGACTTGTGGAGCGACCAATGCCGCGCCGGAATCTTTGCTGCCCACACGGTTGGCACGCAAGACTGCCAGCAATGCGGTCATGTGGCGTAGTGCCGGGGAGAGGTCTTCGAAAGGAGGTAGCGCGGTAGGCTCTACCACAGGATCGATGCTCGGCTCCGGTGTTTTAGGTGCGTCTGGTTCCGTGGCCTGTGCCTCGCGAGCCCACTGAGGCATCGTCGGTGCGTCGTCCCATTCCTTCGGGATGCGCGGCGCGCTAGGCGGCTGAGGTGCTGTCTTGGAGGGTCCATCCGGTTCGCTGGCCACCGCTGTCTCGAGGGGATCTGTTGGGTCTGTGGGGTCTGCACCCGGCTGGTTTGCGGCCGCGTAATTTGCCTGCGTCAGCTCGTTCAGTAGCACCCGGTTGCCGGCGATGGTGTTGGGGTTATTCGTTTTGGCCCGCAATGATTCGATGAATTCTGCTTCGTGCGGGAAAACCTTGAGCAGGTAGACCATCAGGCCGCGCTGCATACCGCGTGAGAACAGGCCAGCTTCGGCGAAGAGTGCCGCGGCCGGACGCTGAGCGTGAATCTGCTCGGTAATCAACGCGTTGAGGTGCTTGCTCGCGCTCGTTGCATCCTCCGCTTTGATCAGTTCCAGCGCCTGCATTTCCAGTTCCTGGCGAGCCTTCGGCGTGGACAGATCTGGGGTGGCTTTACAGATGGCGCGAGCCGCGCTGATCAGCGGACGCGGATCGGTGCTCTGGTCGGTAAATTTGTTGGCCAGGTGGCGGCAGTTAGGTTCCGTGCGTTGCCCTGACTCGGTGACCGTAGCGATCAGTGATCCGGCGGCATTGAGCCGAGCAACTGCCGCGCCGTGCGGGATGCCCAGCCAGCCGCTGTGCAGATCGGCGGCGTCTTTATAGGCGGCCCGGCCCAGCGTGCAGTGCCCGTGTAGTGCGATGAGTTGTTCATCGCTGGGATCTGTACCGGCTTCGGTGAGCGCATCCAACGATTCGGTGTCCAACTGGTGACTGCCGCTGCGTTGCAGGGCGTCGGCGGCCTGAATTTGTAATCGTGAGAGCGTCTGGGTGGCGCGCTCGGTCAGCCAAGCGAAATAGGCCGCGTGCCCCGGAGCGAGAGCGTCGGAAGTGAACTGGGAACCGGCAGCATCCAGCGCGGTGATGGCTTGGGCCATCGCCAACAGGTGCGACTGGGTGCTGGTAAGTTCTTCCATACCCACCACCTTGCGCCCGGGGTGCGCTGTGCCGCGCTGATCGGGCGCAGGCTGTGGATAAGGCCCGTTATGCTTCTGGTTTCAGCCGCGAGAGCACCCCGGTGATGACCTTTTTGTCGGTCGTCGGCCACATGGGAGGCAACGAGCTTTTCAGGAAGCTGCCGTATCGGGCGGTGGCCATGCGCGAATCAAGCACCGCAACAACACCTTTATCTTGCACCGAGCGGATCAGTCGGCCGGCGCCCTGGGCGAGGCGGATCGCTGCGTGGGTAGCGGAGACCTGCATGAAGCCATTGCCGCCGTGTTTGGCGACGTCCTCGGTGCGGGCCTTAGAGATCGGATCGTCCGGGCGCGGGAAGGGAATTTTGTCGATGATCACCAAGCGGCAGGAATCGCCTGGCACGTCAACACCCTGCCAGAGGGTCATCGTGCCAAACAGGCAGGTGTCGCGTTCGGCGGAGAAGTCTGCAACCAAGGATTTCATGCTCGCATCACCCTGACAAAGGATTTTAACGTCAAGCTTTTCGCGCAGGATCGCGGCGGCTTCCTCCGCCGAGCGCTTGGAGGTGAACAGGGCCAGCGCGCCACCACCTGAGGCGCTAATCAAATCCTCGATCTCGTCCAGCGTTTCGGCTGCCAGCTGGCGCCCGGGCTTGGGCAGGTGCTTGGCCACATAGAGAATGCCCTGTTTCGGGTAGTCGAACGGGCTTCCCACGTCGATGCCGGTCCAGCTTGGGGCCCCTTGGCCCATCAGTCCCAGAGAACCTGCAACCGCATCAAATTGTGAGCCGATGGCCAAGGTCGCGCTGGTGAGCACGACGGTGCGCCCATCAAAGAGGCCCTCGCGAAGTTTGCCGGCTACCGACAGCGGTGCCACGTTCAGCGTTGCCGGCTGGGAATCATCGGTTTCTACATAACCGCGGCCCTCCACAAATTCGCGTGGTCGAGAGGTGTAGAGCACCTCGCGGCGCTCCTCGGCTTCGAGCATGCGGATCGCGTCGTCCATAATTGCCTGCATTTGTGAGCGGGCAGTCTGCCGGCCACCGTCGGCTGGTGCGTTGGCCTCCGGTTTGGACAGGGCCAATACCAACCGGGCCTGTTCGACGATGTCGTTCAGGGCAATGCCCATATCTTCGCGCAGTCCCTGTTCGAGCAGCCCGGTAGGCACGCCGGTCAGCGACTTTTCCAATCTTGCCGTGGCCTTGGTCAGTTCATCGACGTTAACACCGCAGTGCCGTTTGGCACCACCGGCAGCGGTAAGCACCGTGCGGGCCGACAACGCTCCGGAGACCGAAGAGGTCACCCGGTCTTGCAGTTCGTGGGCCTCATCGATGATCGCGACCTCAAAGTCCGGCAATACCGAGAGCCCTTCAAAGGCGGAGACCGCAAGTAGCGCGTGGTTGGTGATGACCACGTCTGCCTCGGAGGCGCGGGCCCGAGCCATTTCGGAGAAGCATTCGTCGGCCATCGGACATTTTTGCGAGCCCAGGCATTCCATGGCGGACACCGAGACCTGTTTCCAGGCCTTGTCGCTGACCCCGGGGATCAGCTCGTCGCGGTCACCGGTGTCGGTTTTATCCGCCCAGTCGCGCAGTTTGAGTACCTCGGCGGCCAGCGGGGAGAACATTTGTCCGGCCGGAGCCGCCGGGGCGTCCATTTCAAACAGGGTGCCCTCGTTATCGTCGGGGTAGCCCCCGCCGAGCTTGTACTGGCACAGGTAGTTGGACCGGCCCTTGAGCAATGCCACATCCATCGGACGCGACAATTTGCCCTTGAGTGATTCAAGCAGCCGCGGCACGTCGCGACCGACGATTTGCGACTGCAAGGCCAGTGTTGCGGTGGAGACGATCACCGGTTTGGCACTGGTTTGTGCGTGCGCGAGCGCCGGGATCAGGTAGCCCATTGATTTGCCGGTGCCGGTGCCGGCTTGGACCAGCAGGTGCGTTTCCTCTTCGAGGGCTTCGACTACATGCTTGACCATTTCCTGCTGGCCGGTACGCATCGAACCTCCCATAGAGGTCACCGCGGTTTCGAGAAGGTCCAAGACCTGCGCTTGCTTATCCATGTAGGTTGAAAGGCTCCAATTGAACTGCCAGAGATTCGCGAACCTTCACGATCATCCGTGTTCCGTGTTCGGTGTGCTCGTTTTCCAGTATTTCCGATTCGCTCTGATGCAGCTTGGCGATCAGATCTCCACGGTTATACGGCAGCATAATTTCAAGTTGCACCGTCGGGCGTGGGATCGAGGTGCGGACCAGTTCCAGCAGTTCGGTGATGCCGGCTCCGGTGCGTGCGGAGACGACCGCGGTATTGGATTCGCGGTTGCGGATCCGTTCGATGACCATGGGATCGGCCACGTCGGATTTGTTCAGCACGATGATTTCGGGAATGTTCAGCGCGTCGACCTCGCCGAGTACCTGGCGTACCGCGTGAATCTGCCCCTCGGGGTCCGGGTGGGAAGCGTCAACGATGTGCAGGATCAAGTCCGAATCGGCGATTTCTTCCAGCGTCGAACGGAAGGCCTCCACCAGTTGGGTGGGCAGGTTGGAGACGAAGCCGACGGTGTCGGCCAGCGTGTAGGTTAGCCCGTCGGAGGTTTGCGACTGCCGCACGGTGGGGTCCAAGGTGGCGAACAATGCGTTCTCCACTAGCACCCCGGCGTTGGTCAGACGGTTGAGCAACGAGGACTTGCCAGCGTTCGTGTACCCGGCGATGGCTACCGCGGGGACCTGATTGCGCTTGCGGTTTGCGCGTTTGGCCTCACGAGCAGGTTTCATCGCCTTAATTTCGCGGCGTAGCTTGGCCATCCGATCGCGAATGCGTCGGCGGTCCATTTCAATCTTGGTTTCACCCGGGCCACGCGAACCGATACCGCCACCGGCGGCACCTACTCGGCCACCAGCCTGACGGGACATCGACTCGCCCCAGCCACGCAGGCGCGGCAACAGGTATTCAAGCTGTGCCAGCTCAACCTGGGCTTTACCCTCACGGCTAGCGGCGTGCTGAGCGAAAATATCCAGAATCAGCGCGGTTCGGTCGATGACCTTCACCTTGACTACATCTTCTAATGCGCGACGCTGAGAGGGAGCGAGTTCCGCGTCAACGACCACGGTGTCTGCGCCGGTGGAGGCGACGATATCGCGCAGCTCAATGGCCTTGCCCGAACCGAGGTAGGTGGAGGAATCTGGTTTGCTGCGTCGTTGCACGACGCCGTCAAGCACCTCTGAGCCTGCGGTTTCTGCCAGTGCCGCCAGCTCACGTAATGAGTTTTCGGCATCTGTGATGGTGCCAGAGGTCCACACACCGGCGAGCACCACTCGTTCCAGACGTAGCTGGCGGTATTCGACCTCGGTGACATCTTCCAACTCGGTGGATAGACCGGCCACGCGGCGCAGTGCCCGGCGCTCGGCCAGGTCCTCTTGGTCTCCATCGAAGGATGAATGCTCGGCTGAAAAACGGTTCAACGCGGTAGCCTGCCCGGAGAATATACTGTCTTCGGCGGGTTGCTCGGCGTGGAATACCGCTGGCGCTTGGGCGTCGTCGGCCGCAATGATGCGATCGATGGCGGCCTGAATTTGGGCATCGTCCATGGATGCTGGCTGCTGCGGTGACTCGGAGTTAGTCATGGTCTCCTTAGAAGAACTTCTTAATACAGAATAGTGCTGTGTACCCCCACTTTGCGAGGTGGCGCGGTTGGGTGTCGGTGGGTGTTCGCTCATACCGGTCCTTAGATTGAGGGCAAAAAGCCGTCGATGTTCAGATGAAGTGCTGGTTACCGGGAGATGGCGAGGATGCACCGTGGGGTGCGCTGAGCCTAGAAATAGCAATAGACTTTGCCGTCTTCGGGCTTATTGTTCCCCGGCGGCGCATAGAAATAGCGCCGGATGTCGGGGGTAAGCCTAGGTAACCGATGTGGGTTACGTCTTAGACGAAGATCAAAGTCATAGGTAAAACTCTATCAGTGAACGGACCCACGCGTATATCGGCTAGCTCACGTTGTTTGCCCGGCCTCGCGCGCAGACGATAATCTTTTGCTTATGAGCTCCGATCATTACTTCAGTGCCAGCCCCGCCTCGGCCGACGAACGCCGTAGCGTGACCGTCGAATTAAACGGCGCGCGCCATCAGGTGCAGACCGCTCCGGGGATCTTCTCCCCCGCCGGTTTGGACAAAGGCACCGCCATTTTGCTGGAGTACGTGCCGAACCCGCGCGGCCGCATCTTAGACATCGGCTGCGGTTGGGGCCCGATCATGCTTACCGCCGCGTTGCAGAGCCCGGAGTCCGAAGTTTTTGGTGTCGACGTTAATGAGCGTTCCATTGAACTTGCCAAGTTAAATGCGCAAGGCTTGGGGTTGAAGAACGTTTCGGTGGGCACCCCCGACTCGATTGATCCGCAGTTGCAGTTCGACACGATTTGGTCCAACCCACCGATTCGCGTCGGCAAAGAAGCTCTACATGAATTGTTGCTGCTTTGGTTGCCTCGGCTGGCTCCGGGTGGCGAGGCCTGGATGGTAGTGCAGAAGAACCTAGGCAGCGACTCGTTACAAAAGTGGATGGGCACCGTACTGCCCAAGGATTGGAAGATCACCCGCGAGGCGACCTCCAATGCCTTCCGCGTGCTGAAGATAGCTCGGCCCGTCTAACGGCTGGCATCAGCACTAAACCTCAACGGCCTGCCGGCGAATCATTATTTCGCCGGCAGGCCATTTTTGATCTGTTGGCCTAGCTTGCGCCGACAACCCCGCGGGCTACCAACATCGCAGGGCCGGAAAGAATCGTGTCTTCATTGCCATCGGCGGTGGTCGCAAATTCGACACCCACCAATCCGCCTGGAACCTCCACTGCCCACTGATTGATCAGCGCGGTGCCGCGAGCCCAGTAGCGCATGGCGGCCGCCGCCGCACACGCACCGGTACCGCAGGATAGGGTTTCTCCCACCCCGCGCTCATATACCCGCATTTTGATGTGAGCCACGCCGTCGTTGATCAATGGTTCGGAGGGAACCACAAATTCGACGTTGGTTCCGTGCGGTGGCGTCGGGGAAACTTCTGGGAGGGCGGTGAGGTCCAGGTTTTCGAGCAACTGCGCTTCAGGTAGCGCCACCACGGTGTGTGGGTTACCCATGGTGATGCTCAGCGCCGGGTGCGGCTGTTCCCAATTACGGGCAAGCACCAGCGAGTCTACGGAGTCCGCACCGGCTTTGGCCTCGTGTACTAGTCCCCACGGGCCAAGGTTCGCCGCGTAACCATCGACTAATCGGGTGACGGTTTTGACACCCGCGCGACTGCCAATCTGCAAACTGGCACCGATCGGGAGATTAACCAGCCCTTCAGCGAGCAGGTAGTGCACAAATGCTCGTACCCCGTTGCCGCACATTTCGGCGATGGACCCGTCGCTGTTGCGGTAGTCCATGAACCAGTAGGCCTTAGGGTGTTCGAGTATCTGTGTTTCAAAACCGGGCACCTTGGAGGTGGGGATGGCGCGAATTAACCCATCACCACCAATGCCAAAACGACGGTGACAGAGCGCGGCGACCTGCTCGGCGGTGATGTTCCGGGTACCTTCAGGATCCGCAAGCAGCACGAAGTCGTTGCCGGTGGCATGCCCCTTAGCGAAGGGTAGCCCTGCAAGCTGGTCTAGTTCGGTGCGGTACATCTCGCTCCTTAGCTGGTGGGGTGAGCCGGGTTCAGTAGTGCTAATGCCTTATCCAACAGGCCAGGTTCTTTGGGGTTAAGCCAGTTCACTCGTGGGTCGGCGTTGAACCAGGTCAGCTGCCGGCGGGCAAACTTCCTGGTGGCGATGATGGTCGCTTCGATGGCGTCTGCGCGACTCATTTTACCGTCCAAATAGTCGGTGTACTGTTGGTAGCCGATCGCCCTTGAAGCCGTTTTTCCTTCGCGCAAACCCTTGCCTAACAGCTCGGCGACTTCCTCGGCAAAACCCATTCGGTCCATTTTGCGTACACGTTCGGCCAACGTCTCATGTAACGCAGCACGCTCGTAATTTAGTCCGATCTGCAACCCCGGTTGGAAGTACTCACGGTTTGGCATAAATGAGCTAAACGCACGACCCGAAATTTCGAACACTTCCAGCGCCCGGATCGCCCGGCGTGTGTCCAGATTACGTGCTGCCGAGATCGGATCAACTTCAGCCAACCGGCGACGTACCTGCCCATCACCGTGTTCCTGCACTTCGGCCTCGAGCCGATCACGCACTTGGCGGTCGGTAGGCGGAAAATCAATGACATCCAAAGCGGCACGGACATATAGCCCAGAACCGCCGACCATCACCGGCACCTTGCCGTGCGCACGAATCTGCTCAAAATGTTCCCGAGCTTGGGCCTGAAATTGTGCCACCGACGCTTCGTCGCTCACGTTCATAATGTCTAGCAGGTGGTGCTCAATGCCACCACGCTCGCCCGGTGCCAATTTGGCCGTGCCGATGTTCATGCCACGGTAAAACTGCAGCGCATCAGAGTTGACGACTTCGCCGCCCAACTTTTGCGCCAGTGCGATCGCCAAATCTGACTTGCCGGTACCAGTCGGGCCAACGATGGTGATCACCGGCAATTGCGAAGAGGTCATCGCCTTAGCCGCGTACCTTCAACGTTGGCATACCGAGATTGGTTTTACCGACAGCGCTCCCACCAGACGTTGGTACGCCACAGCTATCGGCCTGCGAGCGATCCCAGGCGTCACCGGCTCGTGATCGGCGCAGCGAGTACTGCTCCAACGATGGGTCAGAAACCAGGTGGAATGCTGCTGCCTCAGTGATTGGTACGGTCACCACATCTCCCGGACGTGGGGTCTCACCACCTTCAGGCACTGAGAAGTGCACCAGACGCTGATCGCGGGAACGGCCCGAAAGCCGGTGAGTTTCCTCGGCCTTGCGCCCGGATTGTTCGGTCACCAAAACCTCCACGGTGCGCCCGAGTTGCTTGGCATTTTCTTCCTTGGCGATGCGGTCCTGCAGCGCGGTCAGACGTTCGAAGCGTTCTTGGACAACTTCCTTGGGCAGCTGATCGGGCAGCTCGGCGGCTGGGGTTCCCGGGCGTTTGGAGTATTGGAAGGTGAATGCGGTAGCAAAGCGGGAAGCCTCAACCACGTCGAGCGTGGCTTGGAAGTCTTCCTCGGTTTCTCCGGGGAAGCCAACAATAATGTCGGTACTTATCGCCGCGTGCGGCATCCGCTCGCGGACCTTGTCCAAGATACCGAGGAACTTCTTTGAACGGTAGGAACGGCGCATATCTTTGAGCACCTTGTCCGAACCGGATTGCAGCGGCATGTGTAGCTGCGGCATTACGTTCGGAGTTTCGGCCATCGCTTCGATGACATCGTCGGTGAATGCGGCCGGGTGAGGGCTGGTGAATCGCACACGTTCCAACCCGTCGATTTCACCACAGGCGCGCAGTAGCTTACCGAAGGCCAGACGGTCACCAAATTCGATGCCGTAGGAATTTACGTTTTGTCCCAGCAGAGTAACTTCGACAGCGCCATCGGCAACTAATGCTTTGATTTCGGCGAGAATTTCACCCGGCCGGCGATCTCGTTCCTTACCGCGCAGGGCGGGAACAATGCAGAAGGTGCAGGTGTTGTTGCAGCCCACGGAGATCGAAACCCAACCTGCATATACCGATTCACGTCGGGTAGGCAAAGTAGAGGGAAAAACATCCAATGATTCAAGGATCTCTAGTTCTGCCTGCTGATTGTGCTCGGCGCGGCTAAGCAGTGCTGGCAGCGAGCCGATATTGTGCGTGCCAAAAACAACGTCCACCCACGGAGCCTTTTGCAGAATGGTTTCGCGGTCCTTTTGCGCCAAGCATCCGCCCACGGCAATCTGCATACCAGGATTTACATCCTTGACGCTTTTAAGCATTCCAAGGTTTCCGTAGAGCTTGTTGTCGGCGTTTTCACGCACCGCGCAAGTATTGAACACGACGACGTCTGCGACAGCATCCGGGTCAGTTTCGTCTTTGCGTGCCAGACCCGCGTCTTCCAAAAGGCCTGATAGGCGTTCGGAATCATGCACGTTCATTTGGCAACCGTAGGTGCGAACCTCATAGGTCCGCGCAGAAATTTCGGTTCTAACTGGGGTCATCTCGTCCAACTCACTCACTCCTCAAGGTTACCCAATTAGGTGACCCGCGACATCTTAGCCATGGCTTAACCGATGGCTTCTCCCAAAATCGATGAAAAACAGTAACCTCATCAATCCGGAAACCGATTCTGAGCACGGCGAAGCAATGTAGGTGTGATCTGCGGATTCCTCGGCGATCTTCTAATTCTTTGTTTGGCGCGAGGGGCACAGCGAATACCGACCGTTTGCCACAGGCAGGTCATAGTCGCCTAAACCTCGTGTTGAATTTATACCGCACGCCTCTGCCACAATGAATATGAGCAGAACTAGCTACCACGCCGCAGTCGATCCGGACAGTTCTAATACTGGCCTGCAGCACGACTGACAAATAGTGCGCCTACGTTGCAGAACCAACCGGAGGTCCCATGAACATTGAAGACAATTCTTCCTACCGAGACCATGTGGTAAAGGACTCTGGTGCGACATCGCCACATCTAGAGGAACAATCAACGGAAAAATCTGTTGCCGGTTTGAGCAAGAGTCAAAATTTCATCTGACAATGTTGCTGTTGACACTCGGGCTACTGATCATGCTTCCGTTGTGTTTCGCCGGATTTGCGGTCACTTTTCCACGGGTTGATTCGGTATTATTCGGCTTATTTGGAGCCTCTGCTATTGCAGGTATTCTCACTTTAATATTCTGGATTGCGTATTCACTCAATCGATTCCTGCGTTGAGAGCCTTCGCACCATCAAGTTCTCACAAATCAACAATTAAGTGAGCTCGATTTGTTATGGATAAGTTCGCAGTGTGATGATCTTCAGAAGCTTTGAAGCCTTAGCAACTGCAATGACATTGGCACCACACGTTGCCATGGGTCATAGCTGACCGATCTTGACTAACGAGTCATTTCTCTCCGTAACGCTCTTCCCACTCTTCACGGGCAACCTTGAATGCCATCGAACCGTGATAGCCCTTGCGTCCGAGCATGCCAACGAGTCGGCGTAGGGCCTTGTCCCGATCTAGCCCCATGGATGCCGGGCGAAGTTTGGTGCGCGCCAGTTCTCGGGCTCGCTGTTCTTCGGCTTCATCGTCGATTTGTTCCAGCGCCTCGGAGGCCACCTCGTCGTCGATCCCTTTGGTGCGCAGTTCACGGCGAATAGCGCCGCGAGCAAGTCCTCGGGAACGGGCACGTGCCACAACCCAGGATTTTGCGAATCGTTCGTCATCGACCAAGTTCAACTCGGCGTAACGCTCCAGCACCTCGTCGGCAATGTCTTCGGGACATTCCTTTTCCAGCAATTTATCTTTGAGTTGTTTGTTGGTTTTATCGCTAGCGGTGAGCTGGCGCAAGACGATGCCACGGGCTTTTTCACGCCACTGGTCATCGCTAAATACTTCGGGCTCATCGGATTCGCGGGCGGCACGGCGTTCTGAACGCGCCTGGCGGCGCTCCTTTTTCGTCGGGCTTTCGGTGACGGGCGCCTTGTTGGCCACGATGTTTTCCATCGCTGAGCGGAGCTCGTCTACGGTTTGCGGGGCGGCTGTTTTGGAGCCGCCGGACAGTATCTGGGTGACTTCGCTGCCCTTGGCGGCCCGGGGTTCACGGATTGGCTTAGGGTTTTTTAGCTCTTCTAGTTCCTGCTCGCTGGGTTTGGCCCAGTCAGGCATGTCATCTAGGTCGCCATGAAACTCTTTGGAAACGGACGTAGCGTCCGACCCGGATCGAAATCCGGGTCGGACGCTACGTTTATTGAAGCCTGAGGCCACTACTTATCGCCCTCGACGATTCGCAGGTCAGCCTCTCCTTCTTCGCCGTCTTCGAGAATGCCAAGCTTAGTCAGAATCTGGCGTTCCAGCTCATTGGCCAGATCAGGGTTGTCGCGCAGGAAGCGACGCGCGTTTTCCTTACCCTGGCCCAGCTGGTCACCATCGTAGGTGAACCATGCGCCGGACTTTTTGACCATGCCATGCTCAACACCCATATCGATCAGGCTACCCTCGCGGGAAATACCGTGGCCGTAAAGGATGTCGAATTCAGCCTGCTTGAAAGGAGGCGCCATCTTGTTCTTGACGATCTTGCAACGGGTGCGGTTACCGACTGCGTTGGTTCCCTCCTTGAGAGTCTCAATGCGGCGGATGTCGATACGTACCGAAGCGTAGAACTTCAGAGCCTTGCCACCGGTGGTGGTTTCGGGACTACCGAAGAAGACACCAATCTTTTCACGTAGCTGGTTAATGAAGATCGCGGTGGTCTTTGAGTTCGACAGGCGTCCGGTGATCTTACGCAGTGCCTGAGACATCAAACGCGCCTGCAGACCAACGTGGCTGTCGCCCATTTCGCCTTCAATTTCGGCACGTGGCACGAGGGCAGCCACGGAGTCAATCACGATGATATCCAGTGCGCCGGAGCCCACCAACATGTCCATGATTTCTAGAGCCTGTTCACCGGTGTCTGGCTGGGAGACCAGCAGTGCGTCGGTGTCCACGCCAAGCTTCTTTGCGTATTCAGGGTCAAGTGCGTGCTCAGCGTCGATGAAAGCTGCAACGCCGCCAGCCTTCTGCGCACTGGCAACTGCGTGCAGAGCCAGAGTGGTCTTACCCGAGGATTCTGGGCCGTAGATCTCCACGACTCGACCACGGGGAAGGCCGCCTATGCCCAGCGCAACGTCCAATGCCACCGAGCCGGTGGGGATGACCTCAACGGCTGCGCGGGTGGTGTCACCCAAACGCATGAGTGAGCCCTTGCCGAAAGCCTTGTCGATTTGGCCCAGAACGGACTCGAGAGCCTTTTCCCGATCATTACTTGCCATGGTTCACCTTTGGTCATGCAGGCCGTTGCGCGACCTGCCAATCAATCTTTGTACTGTATCTAGACAGTATGAGCGCCAACCGACACTTTAGACCGCTTGGGCCCGAGGTGTGGACAAACTCTGTGTGCTGTTGTTAATAGAATAACCTAATCCGAACAGATGTTCGAAATCAAGTAAGCGTGTTTCGAATATTTTTCAGTTCTTCGAAGACTGCACCGCGCGGAAGTCGCGTGCTTAGGGCTCTTTGATTTCCAGATCCACGCCCAACCAACGCTCGGGTGGCAGATCCTGCGCGCGGCAGATCGCTTCCCAAACCTCTCTGGGCTTGATTCCTTTTCCTAGTGCTTCGGTGGCATTCATGCTCTGCAGCTCAGTGAGCGCAAGCGAATCAGCCAGGGTGCGCGAATAGATCGAACCAAATTCATGATCCATATTTCGCCAGAATTCACTATTTTTCACGACTCATATTCTTCCATGCATAACACGAGGGCCCTCGCATTTGCGAGGGCCCTCGAGTCGAAAACTTAGGTTGAGATTAGACCGATGCCAGTGGCTTGCCGTTGCGGCTTTCGACGTCCGCGGCGAATTCATTGGTCAGATCCAATGGAACGGTATCCGGAATAGTTACACCCTCGGCCAATGCGATGCGATCGGAAACTTCACGAAGCATCAGTGAGAGCGGCACCTCCAAGGCGGTGCAGATGGAGGAAAGCAACTCAGAGGATGCTTCCTTCTGGCCACGCTCAACCTCGGATAGGTATCCAAGGGAAACACGGGCGCTATGGGAAACCTCGCGTAGGGTCCTGCCCTGACGTTGACGAACATCGCGCAGGACGTCACCGATTTCATGCCGGAGTACTACCATTTTGCGTTCCTCCTTCTCGGGCTGGACCGAATGGGCTTCTCCCATATCGCGCCAACGGACGACACCATTGACAGTTACGGGTTGCTTCACCATGTGTATAGCCTCTACTCCTAGGTCCTTCTCAAAAGATACAGCTTGCCGAAGAGCCAAACCTTCGGCCCTTCAATTCGTATAACCACACGTTATACGGATTTGTTCCCGACACCTCAGCCTAATCATAAATATGCGACGTACGCCACATATCAGTGAAATATTGTGAAGTTTCTGGGTATTAATAGTATCTCGCGTCTTACTGTGAAGAAGCTTTACCCAAAATGGCAGCTAGCTGATTGATCGCCGCGATGGTGCTTCGTTCTCGGATTTTGGCGCGATCCCCCACAAAGTGGTGGGCAACAAAACCAGATTCTTCCTTGTAGGCCCAGCCAATGAATACTGTGCCTACGGCTTTTCCGTCATGGGGTTGCGGTCCGGCTACCCCGGTGGCCGAGACCGTTAGTTGCGCACCACAGGCACTTTGCGCACCAACTGCCATCTGGCGGGCGACTTCCCCGTCTACCGAACCAGCTTGGGCCAGCAAGGATTGATCCACCCCAAGCAGTGAAGCCTTAACCTCGGAAGAATAGCTGATCACTCCCCCGCGCAAAACGGCCGAAGCGCCGGACACCTCGGCAAGCGTGGCCGCGATCAAACCGGCAGTTAACGATTCGGCGGTAGCGATTTGAACGTTTGCGGCGATCGCCGCCGTGATCACCGGGATGGCCTGGGGTTCCATGCGCTGCACCTAAACTACTTGGCCCTGGCTGCAGAACGCAGCTTGGCGGCCTTGTAGATGTATTCCAAACCGGTCAGCACGGTGACCGCCATGGTCAGCAACATCAAGATGAACGCGATCATGTTCAGCCAGTCGATCGTCTGGGTATATGGCAGCAGGTAAAGGCCGATAACCACCGCCTGCATCACGGTTTTCACCTTGCCGCCCATATTTGCGGCGATAACCCCATAGCGGATCACTGCCAGACGCAGCAGCGTGATACCCCACTCGCGGACCAGGATCACGAGGGTGATCCACCAAGCCAGTTCGCCGAGCATGGACAGTACTACCAGCGCGGAGCCGGTGAGCAGTTTGTCCGCGATAGGATCCGCAATTTTACCGAAGTTGGTAATCAGTCCGCGGCTGCGGGCCAGGTCTCCGTCGAGTTTGTCGGTGTACATGGCCACCACGAACAGCGCCAGGGCCACCCAGCGCCACAGGCCTTGTTCGCTGTTATCAGCCAGCAAGGCCCAGACAAAGAACGGCACCATGATGATGCGGACGGTGGTCAGGACGTTAGCAATGTTCAGGTTCGGGACCGGGGCGTGCGCCGGGGAATCCTCGGGCTGCGGGGCGTGCGCGCTCATGGTTTAGTTTCTTCCTGTCAGGTCCCAGGCGTCCTCGCCCGGTTCGTCGGCTTCATCAAAGTATTCGGTGGCGGGCTCGCGCTTAGCCAGGTCCTGGGCAACCAGATCCACCGGTTCGGCGTGATTCACATTGGCCTCGTTAACCAGTGCTGCTTCGGCGGCGGTGGCCTGATGGTTGGTGGCGTCATCGTCCCCACGCATGGCGGCGAGCACCATTGGCAGGTCATCAGGCTGGATCAGCACATCGCGGGCCTTGGAACCCTCCGAAGGTCCCACCACGCCGCGCGATTCCATCAGGTCCATCAGGCGTCCGGCCTTGGCGAAGCCAACACGTAGCTTACGCTGCAACATCGAGGTGGAACCGAACTGGCTGGTGACCACAAGCTCGGTGGCCTGCAACAGCAAGTCCAAATCGTCGCCGATATCCTCATCGATGGTCTTCTTTTTCTCAGCCACCGGGGTGACATCATCACGGTATTCGGGCTTGAGCTGACCGCGCACGTGGTTGACCACGCGCTGGATTTCCGATTCGGTCACCCAGGCACCCTGAACACGCATGGGTTTGGAGGTACCCATGGGCAAGAAGAGCGCGTCACCCTGGCCGAGCAGCTTCTCGGCTCCGGGCTGATCGAGCACCACACGTGAGTCGGTGACCGAGGAAGTTGCGAAGGCCATGCGCGATGGCACGTTGGCCTTGATCAGGCCGGTCACCACATCCACCGAGGGACGCTGCGTAGCGAGCACCAGATGAATGCCGGCGGCACGCGCCAGCTGGGTGATGCGCACGATGGAATCTTCCACATCTCGTGGGGCAACCATCATCAGGTCGGCGAGCTCATCGACGATGACCAGCAGGTATGGGTAGGGTTTCATCACGCGCTTGGACCCCTCGGGCGGGATCACCTTGCCGGCACGCACGCCCTTGTTGAAGTCGTCGATGTGCTTGTA
This sequence comes from Glutamicibacter sp. BW77, assembly GCF_002332285.1. NCBI lineage: Bacteria > Bacillati > Actinomycetota > Actinomycetes > Micrococcales > Micrococcaceae > Glutamicibacter > Glutamicibacter sp. BW77. Next base: position 57,425 of record NZ_NRGT01000037.1, read on the forward strand.
ACCGAAGTTCGCCAGGTCATCGTAGCGAGTGTCCATTTCACGGACCACCCACTGCAGTGCCTCGGCGGCCTTCTTCGGGTTGGTGATGATCGGGGTGATCAAGTGTGGCACGCCCTCGTAGGCGGTGAGCTCCACACGCTTAGGGTCAACCATCACCATGCGCACCTCGTCCGGGGTGGAACGCATCAAGATCGAAGTGATCATCGAGTTCACGAAGGAGGATTTGCCGGCGCCGGTAGCACCGGCGACCAAGAGGTGAGGCATCTTGGCCAGGTTCGCCACGACGAAGCCGCCCTCGACGTCCTTGCCCACGCCCATCACCATCGGGTGCTCGGTCTTGCGCGCGTTATTCGAGCGCAGCACATCGCCCAGGGCGACGATTTCCTTATCGGTGTTCGGGATCTCGATGCCGATGGCGGACTTGCCGGGGATCGGCGACAGGATGCGCACGTCCGAGGAGGCCACCGCGTAGGAGATGTTCTTGGACAGCGCGGTGACCTTTTCCACCTTGGTGCCCGGGGACAGCTCGATCTCGTAGCGGGTCACCGTGGGACCGCGGGAGAAGCCGGTGACGTGGGCCTCCACCTTGAACTGCTGCAGCGTATTGGTCAGCGCCGCGACGATGGCCTCGTTGGCCTCGGAAGCTTCCTTAGCTGGCGGGCCAGCGGGCAGGAAGTCATCTTGTGGCAGCGTATAGGTGACATCGCCGGAAAGCTGAAGCTGTTCGGTACGCTGCGGGATTGGTTCCAGTGCGGGAGCCGGTCGGGTGTGGTTCACCGCGACGGTCGGCATCGCATCGGTGTCTGGCTCGGGTTCGCTGACACTGTTTAGGCCAACTTGTTCCATGATCGCAGCCATCTCGGCCTCGGCCTTGGTGGGGCGTTTGACGCCCGGTGGCGGGACAGCAGGAGCGGCAGCAGCCGCGGATTTAGCGGCCAGGTCTGGACGCGCAATTGCCTCGGTGGCGGTGGAATCCGCGTCGTAGATCTCGGAAAGGGGCAGCGCGTTGGTTGCGGGCTCCGCGGGGTCAATGACGGCTTTATCGTAGGCGACATCACCGGGGCGCTCGTCGTGTCCGTCGCCATCTACGTTGTATACCTCGGAGACGCGTTTAGCCTCCGCACGGCGTTCGAAGAAATTCTTCTTCTTCGGCTTCGCCGCTGGCTCATGCTCAGCATCCGGGTATAGATAGGTCTGGTCGTGTGTTTCGGCGTGGGGGTCCAGTACCGCAGACTGCGCCACCGTGGGCGCGGTACGTTCGCGGTGTGGGTCCTGACCGAGCAACCGGTTGTAACCAATGCGCACGCGCGAGGCGATCTGCAATGGCGGGGTCGCGGTCATCACGAGCACCGAAAGAATAAGGAAGAAGATGTGTACTGCCATCGCGCCGGGGACCGAGATCATCAGTCCTAACGGGGTGCCCAGGATCGACCCGACCATGCCGCCGGCAGCCCAGAGGGCAGAGAAATCGTCACTGACCGACGGTGATCCGTTGGCCAAGGCGGCCACAGAGGCCCCTGCCAGGGTCATCATCAACAGGCCAATTCCGATGCGGTTATTTGATGCGTCTGCTTCCGGGTAGCGGAAGAGTCGGAAGGCACCGATGAACAGTATCACCGGCAACAGTACCGCCATGAAGCCCACTGAGCCTCCGGCCACCGCGTGCACGCCGCGTCCGAACCAGCCCACATCGCGTAGGCCCCACCACTCGACGATGGCAATGGTGATCGCGATCAGCGTGAGAAAGAGTCCGGTGCCGTCACGGCGTAGCTCAAAGTCGGGTTTGACCGTCGCGCCGATGCGGCGGAAGGCGCCACCAAAAATCCGGGCGATGCCCATCCACATGCTGCGAATTGCGCGCAGTGGAAGAGCGAGATCCTGTTCCGGGTTCTCGGGCGTTTTTTTGGCAGGCGAAGAGCTCGACGTTCGCGGTTTGCGCGTCGTCGGCTTCTTCTCCCCCTGCGACTGAGTGCGTGAGGCCATAGTTCTAGGGTATCGCCACCTACTGAATACCAGCCGAATTTACACGTCTGGCCGGGGATTGGTACTACCCGCTATTGGTCACAGTGCCGTATTCTCTGCGTGATTCCGACAGCGCTAGTGTGTGACCGGCGGTCAGGCTAGGTGGTAAACACTCAACCAGCGGACGGCTAGGTACGGGGTAGATGGGCTGTCTGAGCAAAAACTCCCAAGAAAGAATCGTGCGACGTACTTGGCCACTCCGCTGAGCACTGTTCGGGTTAGTAGCTGAAGTTTTCCCAGCTAGTGCCGATACCGAGAACCATGAAGATGACCGTGACTATCAGCGCCATCTTCTTGTGCTGCTCGTAGCCGGCCAGGGTATAACCTGACTTGTCGCGCATGGTGCCACACAGGATAAGAATGATATCTATCAAGGCCCAAATTCCGAAGCCTCCCAGGGTGACAAGTTTTAGGATACCTGTGCCAATTTTCCCTAGGTAAAATCGGTCGACTCCCAAAACGCCTAGGAACCACGACAGCAGCCAGGTAACGATGAAGTTCTTCTTGCCTTCACCGTTATACGCACCATTTTCAGATGCGGTGTATTGATAGTTGTTCGGGGAAACCGACATTTTTCTCCTGCTGTTGTTCGGTGCCATGCCTAAACGAAAAATACTACTTGGCAAACCAGCAAGCTATTCAGTGAAACACTCGTGGCGAAGGTTGCGAACAGATTACGGTGTTTTAGTTGAATCGATGAGCATGCTCCGAAGCGACAAACTCTCAGTCCTGTGTACAGCGCGCAAAGCTACATCGCGGCTAAAAATTTGGCAGTCCACAGTACAAAGATTCGGGTATCGAAACTAAACAAGATACTTATGAACGCTCCATAGATCTTGCCGCGTCACGAGGCCAAATCAGCCGAAAGCACTGGAACAACGCTCGGTAAGGAACATAGGTTTCGGGTCTTCACCTGCCACCAAGGTTCTTAATCATGATGCGCGTCTCGGCGGTAAATACGTTGGCCACGTTCACGGTACCGGCAACCAGTTCTTCTACCGTGGTGACGGCCACAGCACTATCGCGCAATCGTCTCCGGCGCACTTACTAGTTCGTCGGCCATGCTGAAGACTAGTTGTAGGGTGCCGCGCACGGACACCGGTTCGACATGGATCCCGTATACCCGCAGCAGCATCTCAGGGGTGAGCACCTGTTCGGGGGTGCCGCTGGCCACCATCTTCCCGTCTTGGAGCATGACCAGCTTCGTGCAATAGCGTGCGGCCAGGTTTAGGTCGTGCAGCACGACCACCGTGGTGACCCCGAGCTGCCCGACCATGCGCAGCAACTCGTGCTGGTAGCGGATGTCCAGGTGGTTGGTCGGCTCGTCCAACAGCAGGTGGTCCGCCTGTTGAGCCAGCGTGCGGGCCACCAGCACGCGCTGCTTCTCCCCACCCGAGAGGGTGGCATAGCGGCGATCGGCCAATTCTCGGGCACCGACCCGGGACAGTGCCGCGGCCACTGCCTGGTGGTCCTCTCGAGTGAAAGCGGTCAGCGCCTTGCGATGCGGTGCGCGGCCAAGCAGCACCATGTCAGCGACGGTCACCGGCAGATCGGTCGGCGTTTCCTGGGCGACCACTGCCACCCGGCGGGCCAGCTCGGTGCCACGCAGCTGGGCTATTGGCTGCTCATCGAGGGTGACTAGACCGGCGCGTGGTCGCAAGGCTGCGTACATGGTGCGCAGGAAGGTGGACTTGCCACTGCCGTTCGGGCCAATCAGCCCGACAACTTCTCCAGGCCCAGCCTGCAAGCCGGCGGATTGAACGACGAGTTTGCCGCCGTAGCCCACGGATACATCGGTTGCTGTGATCATGTTTGGGGCCCCCTTGGGCGGTTGGTTGTCATTGGGTGGGGTTCAGCTTGCGCACCAGCACGAAGAGCAACGGCGCTCCGAGCAAGGCGGTGACGATACCCAGCGGCAGCTCCTGCGGAACCAATGCCGTGCGAGCCAGCACATCGGCCCAGACCAAGAAGATCGCGCCGAGCAGCGCCGCCACCGGCAGTAGCTTGCGGTGTGTGGAGCCCACGCAGAGCCTGGCGATATGCGGGATGATCAACCCGACGAAACCGATGCCGCCGGAGGAAGCAACCAGCGCACCGACGCACAGCGCGGTCACCACCATCACCGCCGCACGCAGCTTCGCCGGAGAGATCCCCAGCGTCTGGGCCGTGGCATCGCCTATGGCCAACGCATCTAGTGGACGGGACCAGTACAGCAACAGCGCGGCGGTTCCGAGCACGACCACCCAGGTGAGCAGCGCAGACTGGCCGGTGGCCTGAGTCAACGAGCCGAGCGTCCAAAAGAGCACCGAGCGACCCGCGTTGGGGTCATCAGAGGCGAAGATCAGCAACGAGGTGAGCGCCTGTAATACGTAGCCGATGGCAACCCCGGCCAGTACCAGCCGGGTGGAGGTCATCTGTGAGCCGACCTTGGCCAGCAGGAACACCGCGAGTCCGGCGGCCAAAGCCCCGGCGAAAGCGCTGGTCGCCAGCGAAGCCGAGCCGATGCCGGCCGCGGCCCCAAACAGGATCGAGGCTGCCGAGAGTGTCGAGGCCCCGGAGGTCACACCCAGCAGGTAGGGCTCGGCCAGGATATTTCGGGTCAGCGCCTGCAGGGCGACCCCGGCCAGCGCTAGGCCGGCACCGACTGCGGATCCCAGAAGGACTCTGGGCACCCGCAGCAGTAACACGATGGATTCTTCGGAGTCGGTCCAGAGGCCCGTCGTTTGGCCGCCGGACAGGTGCTGTGTGAGGATCTGAAGCACGGTGCCCGGCTCGATAGCCACCGGACCGAGACCCACTGCCACCGGCAAGGTGACCAGTAGCGCGGCCAGCAGTCCGGCGATCCACAGCGCGGTGTGCCGAGTGCGCTTTTCATGCTCCAGATCATCTGCGGTGAACGCCAATGGAGCCACCTCCGGAGCGCTGCGCGGCTTAAGCAGCTTTGGATCCAATGTGGTCATGATGACCTTTCTAGTTTCTTATTGGAGGTTGTGGTGCGCAGGCTAAGCGCGGCGACCAAAGCGATCAGGGTGAACCCGCCGAGCGCCACCGCCGCAGCCAGGTACCCCGAGGCAGCCAGCGCTGCTCCTGAAGCTGCCGTACCCAGAAAAAGCCCTAGGGACATCCCCGCGGCGTTCAGGCTCAGCGCAGTGCCGCGCACTTGCGTGCAACGTCCCACCAGCAGGGTCATTACCGCGGCGGAAACCACCGCGTGGCTGGCCGAGAGCACCGCGGTGCCAGCCAATGCCAACGGCAGAACCGGCGCGAGGTAGACCCAGAACAATGCCAGCAGGGCAGTGCCCAAGCAGAGCGCCATCACCGCCCGGGTGCGTCGTTCGGAGTCCTCCGCGTTCAGCATCCGGCCGGCCAGCAGGTGCCCGAGGAAGAACGCACCGCCGCTGGTGGCCCAGACGAAGGCGAACCAACTGGGCGAAAGCTGAAGCTTGTCCGCATAGAGCGGGGCGAGGAAGGCCAAATGCCCCATCAGCGCGCCGGCGCGTCCGAAAGAGACCAGCAGCAGGGCGCGCGCCCCAGGAATGGCAGCCAGGTTGCGGAAGGCCGCGACATAACCTAGCCGCGCAGCTGTTTTGCTTGTCTCCGGCACGGACGTGGCTCCGCCGCCCTGACCATAGCGCAGCAAAGCCGGGATCAGCGCGATCGAGGCGATCGCGATGGCGATGAGGTTGCCTTGCCAGCCCCAGAACATGGCCGGCAGCACTAGCAGCGGTGCGCCCACCGTGGAGGCCAGAGTCTGCGCGGTCATGACTAAGGTGGCGGCACGGCCCGCGGCCGGTGTGGTGCCAAAGTGATCTGCAGCCGCGGTGGAAAGGGCCGGGTAAAGCAACGCGTTGGCCACCCCGGTGGCCAGACAGAAAGCCGCGAGCGCGGCCATCCCAGAGAAGGTGCCGAGCACCGCGGCGATCCCCATCAGCCCCAGGGCTGCGGCGGCGATCTTGCCCGGGGTGATGCGCCCGATCAGCGGGGCTAGCCCGACCCCGGCGAGCACCGCGCCCACCCCGGCCAGCCCGCGTAAGGAACCAACTTCTGCATAACCGGCTCCGGCCCAATCGGCAATCGGCACCAGGAAGGTGGAGAGCACGGTGAAGGGCAACAACCCAAGGGCCGAGGCCAGCAGGGCCGGCCAGATTTCGGTGATGATCTTGCGCTCGCTAGGAAGCTTTTCGGTGGTGTCCAATTCTGCCTCGCTCATGCGCCTACCGCGATCCCAGAGCAGATCATGCGCAGGTCCTCGGCGAAGTCCTGGACGGAGAAGGCCGCGGAGCGCGGCTGCCCATCGAGCTGGCGCGCAGCTTCTTGTAGCGCACCCTCGTAGGCGGCCAACAGGCGATCGATCGTCGGGCAGGGCACCGTTAGGTGGCGGGCTAGGCCCTGGATGATCTTGGTGCGGTAGTAGTCTTCCTTCGGCATCCGCGGCACATCCCATTGACCCTGGTCATTTTCGAAGACCGGGCGGAAGGCGATGGCCGAGAAGTCGAAGTACCGCCCCTGCTCATCTGGCTTGGAGAAGGGGTCGATGAGCAGCGAGGCGTAGCGCACGTAGAGTAGGTACTCCTGGTGGATGGCCGGCAGCTGCTCGAAGGCGGCCACGTCGGCCGGGTCGATGCTCTGTGGGTGCACCGGGTAGCTGTCTTGGAGCATGAAGGCCAGCAGGTTCACACCCTTCCCGCCCAGTGCGGCGATGATAGCCGAAAGCTCGTGCCACTGCTGAAGCATGGAGTGGATCAGCGCCGGGGTGACCGGCCCCTCCGGGTAGAGCTTGTAGACATACTGCGCAGGCTGCACCGGTTGCCCGGGTAGGGCCCGGGCAAAGACCGCGCGCAGCGCAACCTCGTTCATAAACAACGCCGGATGAACATACAGGGAGATGTTTCGAGCCTCGGCCTCGGCCGGCTGCTCAAGTACCTGGACCGAGGTACCTGCCGCTTCATGCACCGCGCACAGTCGCGCCACCGCCGGTGATGCACCTCGAGTAGACCCTGCGTAGATGCGTGCCTTGACCCCGACGGTCAGCACACAGGCGCCCGGGGTTCCTTCCGGCCAGCGCGTATCACCTAGGTAACTGGAGAAGCTAATGATTTCCAGGTCCGTGTCCTGCGTCCTGGCGAACTCGCGCACCAGTGCCCCTGAGCCCAAGGCTGGTGAGAGCAGCACGATGCGTTTGAATCCCGCTAACACGCTCGGTGGCAGCTCGCGAAGCACCGGAAGGTAGGCATCCGCCGTGACCGCTAGCACTAGGGTGTTCCACGATCCGGATACCGATCCGTAACCGTGGTAGCGGTGCACAAGACGCAGGTGACCTGCTACCCGCTGGTGGGCGACGTTTTGGACCTCGGCGCGAAGAGTACCCGCGTTGGCCTCCAACGCGGCGAAGAAGGCGTCCGAACGACGCGATTCGCGTCCGGCCAGGCCCACCTGCCCGGGCAGCCGCCCAAGCAGCACCGCGCTTTGCACGGCCACCGGTCCGGTCCCGGCGATGAGGATATTTCCTAATTCGTCCATCTGCTAATTACTTTCCGTTGTAGGTTGCTGCTTCACGTACAGCGCGATGTCGAATACCTGCTCTGGCTGATCAATGATGTCCACTAACCGCCAGAGCGCCGGATCGACCTGCTGCATCGGGTAGTTGAATAGCGATTTCAGCCCGTCACCGAATCGCATGGCCACCACCACGTCCTCGCGAGTCAGCGCGTGCATCTGTTGCAGCAGCTCGTATTTCACCGGAACCGTGGAGCTGATCACCACGTGGGTGGCCTGCGCGGTGAAGTCCAGCTCGTGCAGTGCGCGTTGCTCCAGCGCGATGTCCAGTCCCGCGCCGAGCTGGGCCACGACCCGGCGGCCCAGTGCAATGGACTCGGCGTCGATATCAACCCCAAGCACGGACGCGCCGGTGCGCGAAGCGACGTTCAGCAATGTCATCGGGAAGGACCCCGAACCGACGAGTAACAATTTCGAGTCCCCGGTCAGTACGACGGCCCCGAATTCCTCGGCGATGCAGGATTCGATGTTGGCGAAGTAGCCCTCCGCTCCCGCCTGCCCTTCCAACAGCCGCAGCGCCCGGTACTTCTCGATAACTGCCACGCAGCGCGCCGACTGGGTGCGGAGCCCATCGACCAACTCATCAGTGCCGGTGGCTGCAGCAAACTGCGCGAAGGCTGCCTCGTTGGCCGGGTTGGTGACAAAGTTCGCATATTCGGTCAGTAGCTCTTCGAGCTCATCTGCATCCCGCATCGAGCCGTCGTACCCGTTGGCGCCCGCCTCGAAGCGGCTCAGGTATTCAGCCAGCGTGCCCGGCATGTCCGGTGTGCTTCCGACAAGAGCCGGCGAGGTGTCTATTGTTGATTCAGCCATGGATGTATGCCGTCCCTTCGGCCACTATGGTCACTTGCCCGGCGACCCGCAGCCCGGTCACCTTTCCGCGTTCGTAGTCTGCCTGTACGTGCATGGTGCCACCGGGTTGCCGCACGGCGATGGACACCGGCGCTTGAGCCTTCGCGGCCAGATAGGCGCCGAGCGATGCAGTTCCCGAACCGCAACTGCCCTCCCACACCAGGCTGCCCAGCGCCGGGACGTTGATCAGCGGGGCCAGTTCGCCACGCACCGGGTCATAAAGCATCACCCCGACCACGGAGACGGCTTCGCTTCGCCCCAACTGCACGGCGGCCTGCTCGGCACGCTCGCGCAACGCCTGGTCGTGCGCGGAGCACTCGATGACCAGGTGCACCGCGACCGCGTACCGCACCATGGAGGTCCTCTCGGCGGAGCCCGGGAATCGGTACGGTTCGATCCGTACCGGCAACGGGCCGTCCAGCTGGCAGCTGTAGCCCGAGTTCCGGCGTTCGACGCGGCAGTCCAGCAGGTCTGCGGACCCCGAGGTCTCCAGACGAAGTTCGGCCGGGCCCGGAAGGTGCTGCGTCGCGGTGTGCAACGCAGCCAATGCCAGGGTGGCATTAACACAGAACTCGTTCCCCGCCATGTGCAGGCGCACCTGCGCCTGCGATGAAACGGCGGGCAGAACAAATCCAACCTGCTCGGCGTGCACATGCTCGGCGCGCAGCAGCTGGTCGGCGATCGAACGGTACTGAGACGTCGGGTGCCTGCTGGTGACTAGCACGGTGGTATTGCAGGTCGGACTGAGCTTCACGAAGTCGACCTCGAGGGTGTCTTGGGACTTGGCGTGGTGAGACCGGCCCGCGGTGGACACCGCGTGTGCGCGAAAGCCACCAGCACCGTGCGCGGGACGGCTCAGCTGCGCCGGCTGGCTCATGGCTTGGCCAGTCGTTCGGCCAGCAACTCGACTCCGTCCACGGCCAGTGGGCCCGGCGATGAGTAGTAGTAGTTCAGCGGCACCACGGCTGCGTCGTCGTCGATGGCCGATAGCCCGTCCAGCTCGGGCCGATCTCGCAGTGCCTCGCGCACGTCTTGGTCGGTTTCCAGTGCTGAGGATCCGGTTGGCAGGTACATGGCGAAGACCTTGTCGGCCGCGCTTGCGATCAGTTCTTCGGTGGAGGGTTCGAAGTAGCGCTTAGGCACCTTGGTGAACACGTTGTCCATGCCCAACAACGACATTTGCTCGGAGACCAGTGACTCATGCCCGTAGGAGCCGAGGGTTCCGGCGGCCGGCACGTACAACGGCAACCCACGCAGACCGACTTCCTGATCCACGCGCTGCGCGGCCGCGGCGACGCGATCGCGCATGCTTTGGACGGACTCTGCCGCGACCTGCTCGGTGCCAAAGAGCTTGCCGTAGGACTCGACGTCGCGGTAGATCTGCTCGAACCCGCTCAGCCCGCCGGTAGAACGGTCTTCGAATCCGGCGCAGTAGCCGCTTACCGTCAGCATCTGCACCCCGGCCGAGTCCAGGCGCTCGGCGAGGGAATCCAAATCTACTCCGGCGGCAATATCGGTTCCGATGACTACGTCCGCCCCCGAGCCGAGAATCATTTCGTAGGAGACATCGTGCGAGTCCTCGGTGATCCGCACCGCGTCATCGACCAAGGACTTAGTGGCCTCGTCGAAAGGTACTTGAAGGCTTCCGGCGTAGTGCGTCAGTTTGTCGCCAGCCCCGGCGGCTGCCAGCAAGGCTGGCGCCTCCGACCCGACCGCGAGCACGCTGCGTGGCACCGCGTCGAACACGACTTCCCGGCCGCAGCTGTCCAAGGTGATGGGCCCGGCCGATGATCCAGTCGGTGCGCTATCGGCGGAACCAACCGGGGATCCGCAGGCTGTTGCCACGGTCAAGATGAGTGCTGGCATGGCTACCATCCAAGGATTGATTCTTTTCATAGATCAGTGCTCCATTCGAGGTGACCAGTGCTGAGACGTCGGGTCTCAAGGGGCGCACCTGGCCATCAACAGCAAACACTAATGAGAATCATTATCAATTGTCAAAATGACTATTGTCCTTCTTCAGGCCCCACGGCAACTTCCATGACATTCATTCGAGAATTGCCCCGCCGCTTTACCCAGCCAAGTGGACGGAAGCTTGATCACTAACGACGAGGTCAACAATCGTTTAGACGGCAGTCACACCCAAAAATATGCAGACCCTAAGGAATAGCAGGATCAGGTAAAGGGCCGTAAGCACCGAACAGAAACGATCGGCTACCAGTCCCGGGTAATCCGAGTCTGGTAGCCGATCGTCTACATATTAAATTCTGCGGGGTGTATTCTCAGAGCCCCTCGGAAGCTAACCATGCCGAAGCAATGTCTGCAGCCGATTTTTTATCAACGGTACTCTGCACGTTTAGTTCCACCAGCGTGCCTGCATCCAGCTTTTCGCTGACTGGATTCAGCACGGTAGCCAGGTCCGAAGACAAGTCAGCAGATACTACTGGCACAACGTTCGAGGCAAGGAACATAGACTTCGGGTCTTCAAGTACCACTAGATTCTCGGTCTTGATGCGCGGGTCAGCGGTAAATACGTTGGCCACGTTCACGGTACCGGCGACCAACTCTTCTACTGTGGTGTCGCCTGTTCCGGAGAAGTCAGCAGTGACTCCGTAGACGCTTTCAAGCCCCTTGGGACCGTATGGACGTTCAGCAAGTTCCGGGGGCCCACCCAACGTTAGTTTCGTTGAAACGCCAGCCAAATCTTCAATGGACTTCAGCTTATTTTCATCAGCGAACTTTCGAGTCACAGTGTATGAGTCTTGGTCCGAAGCATTCGCTTGCTCAAGAACTGCTAACGAATCTGGCAACTCAGTTTCGAGCTCTTTGTACACTTCGTCCGAAGCGCGGGCCTTAGTATCGTCCTTAAAGAATTGCAACAGGTTACCGGTGTACTCGGGGAACACATTGATGGCACCATCTTCGAGCTGTGGCATGTAAGCGTCGCGCTGACCGATGTTGAACTTTCGTTCAACTTCTTTGCCGGCGCCTTCTAGCGCTTGGGCGTAAATTTCCGCAACGATTTCATTGGAGTAGTAAGCCTGTGAGCCGACAACAATTTTCTCACCACTTGCCGGAGCGGAGTTGCTCTCGGTTGCCAGAGGATCTCCCCCACCGCAGCTAGTCAAGGCGAGGCTTCCAGCCATGACTGCGGCTGACGTAGCGATGATGCGTTTTAGCTTCATGACATTTCCTTTTCGTTGGACTGCAAATAGTTAGGGCTCTTCTTTGTATCTTTATCGGCTTCGCTGACCGGCGCAACTTTGCCAGGCATTTTTGTATTTATGCGTCCCACCCCAGCCGGTACCGCGAGTTTTTGCGCTAAGGCAAAAATCAAGTCCAAAAGCAGCGCGAGCACGGCAACCATAAGTGCTCCCCCAAGCACCATGTCGAAGCGGCGCAAGTTCAGCCCGGTGATAATGGGCAGTCCCAATCCACCAAGGTTGACGTAGGCTGCGATGGTCACCGTCGCAACTACCTGCAAGACAGCTGACCTGATTCCGCCTACGAGCAACGGTAAACCTAACGGGATTTCTACCTTGAAGAGGATTTGCCATTCGGTCATGCCCATGGCGCGGGCCGCATCGATGGTTTTCCTGTCGATCGCTTCAAAGCCCGTGTATGCACCGGCAAGGAGCGAGGGAATGGCTAACAACACGAAGGTAAGCACCGCGGCCTCAGGCTTGTGCAGTACACCAAATATCAATACCAACAAGATCAAAAGACCAAAAGATGGCACGGCTCGGGCGATCCCTGCGGCACCCACTGCAATCTCGCGTCCCTTACCTGTATGCCCAATGGCCCATCCGGCCGGAATTGCAATCAGCCCAGCGATGGCTACTGTCACCACGGTGAATAGTAGATGCTGTCCGAGCAAAGTCTGCAGTCCCCCGCTGCCTTCCCATTGCTCCGGAGCGAAAAGCCACTGAATTGCTTTGTTAATAAGATCCATTAGGACACCTGCTGCCGAGTAGCGTTCTTGACGGCTTGCTGTGACTTCTTAGGTTCTCGTGTCCATGGCATCAGCCAGCGGCCAACAAGGATGAGCAATAGATCCACAGCCAAGGCAATCAATGCGACGGCGAGAATTCCTGCAAATACCTCTTCAATGATGCGACGTTGTAATCCGTTGGTAAATAGGTAACCCAGGTTGGTGACTCCCACCAAAATTCCTACCGTTGCCAAAGAAATGCTGCTGACTGCGGTCACTCTAAGACCTGCCAGGATCACAGGTCCTGCAAGTGGCAGGTCTACCGCAAAAAACCTGCGTGCTGAGCCATAGCCCAGCGCAGTCGCCGCTGAGCGCGCCGCTGGGTCAACTGAATCCAGTCCATCAACAACCCCACGAACCATAATTGCCACAGCATAGAGGGTTAACGCGACGATGAGGTTCGCTTCGCTGATTGCGCTCATGCCGGTGAGCACAGGCAGGATCATCAGCAGGGCCAGCGAAGGAATGGTGTAGAGCAGCCCGGTCAACGTCACAACAGGCCCTCTAACGAGTCGATATCTCCAAGCCACCCAGCCCAACGGAATCGACAATAAGAATCCCACTAAGATCGCAATCAGACTCTGTCGCAGGTGTTCTAGCGACAGTGAACCGATGAGGCTTATGTTCTCAGATATCCAGTTCACGAGCTGGAGCCGTCTTCGATGAGTCGTCCTTGAGTACGCCCCTGCGAATCAACGAGGACCATGCCGTGTGGCGTGTGTTTGACGCTCAGCGCTCTGGCACCCCTATCGGTACCGATGAATGAGGCAACAAAGTCATTGGCAGGGTTTTCGATGATTTCGCTCGGACTGCCCACTTGTAGCTTTTGCGCTCCGGCTGCGAGGATCACAACTTGGTCGCCGAGCAAAAATGCTTCATCAATATCGTGGGTAACAAAAACTATGGTCTTGCCAAGGTCCTGTTGAAGGCGGATGAGCTCTTGTTGAAGCTCTGCGCGGACGATTGGGTCCACCGCACCAAAAGGTTCATCCATAAGTAAAATGTTCGGGTCTGAAGCTAGGCCCCGAGCTACGCCCACACGTTGCTGTTGCCCACCCGATAGCTGATGAGGGTACCGATCTGCCATGGATGCGGGCAGGCCCACGGTTTCCATAAGTTCCAAGGCGCGGACTCGTGAGGCTTTGCGGGATTGACCTTCAAGCCTGGGTACGGTGGCAATATTCTCCGCGACGGTAAAGTGTGGCAGCAGTCCGGAATTCTGCATGACGTAACCAATGCTACGGCGCAAGGCCACGGCGGGCTTCGTAGAGATTTCTTGTTCGTCAATGCGAATCGACCCCGAGCTTGGATCAACCATGCGGTTGATCATGCGCAACAAGGTGGTTTTGCCGCATCCCGAGGAACCAACAAAAACCGTGGTCTTGCGAGCAGGGATAGTCAGGCTGAAATTCTCGACGGCCATCGTTCCGTCGGCATAGTGCTTGGAAACATTCTCGAACTCGATCATGCGTTGTACCCGAGCATCGTTGACTCCTTGTCATGTCGTTGCGCCTAATTCTGCCTTAAAACGGCTCCACGATCACAGCAGTTCAGGATTTACTCATTTAATGGAATCCGTGTCGACACGCTAGGTCCATACAGGCCAGCCTTAGGAGGGTATCTAATTCAAAGTTATCGTGGAGGACTGCTTCGCCGATCCCTCCGTCCGAATCGCTTCAGCCGTGATGATCACAGGCTTGAGTGGAATGCCTCTGGCTCAGGCCGAAGACGCGGTTACAAGCGGGTTTTCTAACGCGTTGGGTTCAGCGATACTCGCGGAAGTTTAGACTGGCAAGGTTTTGCTGGAATATTCCAGAGACGTGCAGGGCGTGCAGATCCTCCTGCCGATGCCGTTTTCTTCTTCGTCACTTGAAAAACAGCTGGGATGGAGATCTACCCGCATAATTTATTGGTCAGGTTGGCCTTCAGACCCATTATTAAACGCACTCGTTGGCACCCTAGCTTTCTTTCGTCGGGCCACAAATGTCCTTGCGAGCACGATCAACGACAGGGGTACCGCTATTGTTCCCGCAGCGAGGGAGACACTGAGCGTAAGCGGCAAAGAACTTGCCCCATCAAAAACGTCACTTAACAGCAACGTCCAGACAATGCCGGGGATAATTCCCATCGCTAAAGCGGTCAGGCTAAGTAGCAAACTGCTCAGCCGAGAAGAGACGGCCACACCCAGGATCGCCATGAGAGATGCGATTCCGAGCCAAGGAATTAGTGGGATGGCCAGAGCAAACCAAAAGCTGAAGTCAAAGTAACTCCACCACGGTGCGTCAACCAATAGTGGGTCCACTACGAGCAACAAGAACATCCAGACCATGCTGGAGATCAGCGGAAGCAGCTGCCACGAAGTTTTTTGCAGAAGGCAGCGCTTTTTCTCGCCAACCATATCGTTCATTCTTGTTAAAGACCGTTCTAACCAAGGAGAGAATTGCGGGCCGGAATAGATTCATGCGAACCTAATTTTGAATCTTTCAGTTGACCTAGCCTGCGACTCATGCGAGTATGTCGGCCGATTTTCAGCTAAAAGTTCCTCTTTGACGCGCGTCGTTGCTCTAACGAACCAATAGTTTTCCATGCAACGGCGAAGCACAGCCCGAGAAAGATGACAGCGGTGGCAAGAAAAACAGCTGGCCCAAGGCTCACGTAAAGAAACAAGGACAGCCCTACGACGACCAATAGTCCGCCAACCAGCGCTCCGATTGCACCAACTTTGGCCTGTTGGCTGGCGTCAGCGCTGGCGTTCTTCTTGTCACCGATTGCTAAGCCAATCACCGCACCGGTGGCTGGGAAGATTGCGATGACACCACCAATCCAGGCACCGTTAAACGCCGCAAGCAAAAGTCCGCCGATAAAATTAACCGATGTATTCGAAGACCCGTGAGTTAGCACCGGCCAGAAAATGACTGTGCTCAGTGCGGCCCCGAAGAGCACCCCTAGTACTATCGCCACACCAAAGATCGGTAGCGTGAACGAGTCATTGGCTTGTTTTGCAGGATTTGCCATGGGTTGATCGTATGCGAGTCGAAGTCGACTTGTCGATATTTAAGACGTTGCAGTGATATCGATAAAACCTGATATCACCAATTAGGAGATTTGAGCCTGCAAACTATTCTTGACGGTCCGGTGATCTCTTCGTTGCAAATAGCCCAGCAACATATAAATGAGCACGTAAGTCAGCGCAAAACAGAGAAGAACAAAGCCTGCGGCCACATACAAGATGCTGTGATCCGATGGATCCGAGAGGTAGAAAACAAGCAAAACCAGCGCGGGTAGCAGTGAACCAATGCTAGCTCCCCATCCGGCCCACAGTGCTTGACGTTGTCCCGAGGCATCCGGGTTATTGAGCTCTTGAATGAAGACTGCAACATAAGCTCCCAGCCCCGGAAATAATGCAATTCCCCCACCGATGAGCGCCGCATAAACCGCAAATACTCCATATTCGAGCCAAAATCCGCCCGTCGCTGAGACGGAGCCCGGCTCCATAACCGCCTCATCGCGGGACGAAAACCACATCAGCACTACCACGAGTAGGCCACAGATCACGCCCGCGATCAGCGCTAGTGCTCCCATCGGGAGCAACAATCTATTTGAACTCTGCGCCGAAATCTTTCTCATGAGCACATCATAAGCCTGAGATACTTCCGCGGATATAAGTAATGCCTCAAACCAGAATTGGTTTGAGGCAATACTTATTTTGTTCTTTAGGCTTCGAGCACGACCGGCACGATCATCGGACGGCGGCGCAGCTTGCGCGACACCCACGAACCGATGACGCGACGGACAATCTGCTGCAGCTGGTGGGTGGAGTGGTTCGGGTTATTCGCCACTGCCTCCAGGATTGCTGCTGCGATCTTCGGCTTGATCTCGTTGAATACCGCATCGTCCTCGGCAACGCCGCGGGCGTGGATATCCGGTCCGGAGATCAAGGTGCCGTTCTGGCGGTTGATCACGGTGATGACCGAGATGAAACCTTCTTCACCCAAGGTGACGCGGTCTTTGAGATCTTCGTCGGTAATGGTGCCAACCTTGGAACCATCAACGTAGACATAACCGCATTCAACCTGACCAACAAGTTCGGCTACGCCGCCCTTGAGGTCGATGACCGAGCCGTCTTCGGCCAAGATCACGTTCTCTTCAGGAACACCGGACAGCGCGGCCAGACGGCCGTTGGCGATCAGGTGACGGGTTTCGCCGTGTACCGGCAGTACGTTCTTAGGGCGGACGATGTTGTAGCAGTACAACAGCTCGCCGGCCGAGGCGTGTCCGGAGACGTGCACCTTGGCCATGCCCTTGTGGATGACCTCTGCGCCCAAACGCATCAGACCATTGATCACGCGGAAGACTGCATTCTCGTTACCTGGGATAAGGCTCGAAGCCAGGATGACGGTGTCACCCGGGTTGATCTGAACCTTGTGCTCGCCGTTGGCCATACGGGACAGTGCTGCCATTGGCTCGCCCTGCGAACCGGTGGACATCAGCACGACCTTGTCATCGGGCAACTGATCGATCTGCTTGAGGTCTACAACGACACCCTGCGGGATGTGCAGGTAACCCAGACGCTCAGCGATACCCATATTGCGTACCATCGAACGGCCAATGAACGCGACCTTGCGGCCGTGCATCGCTGCGGCATCGAGCACCTGCTGCACGCGGTGAACGTGCGAGGAGAAGGAGGCCACGATAATACGGCGACGGGCACGAGCGAACTTTGCTTCGAGCACCGGACCAATTTCGCGTTCGGCCACGGTGAATCCCGGTACCTCGGCGTTGGTGGAGTCGGTGAGGAACAAGTCCACACCTTCTTCACCCAGCTTGGCGAAGTGGCGCAGGTCGGTGATGCGGCCATCCAGTGGCAACTGATCCATTTTGAAGTCACCGGTGTGCAGCACGGTACCGGCTTCGGTACGTACAAACACTGCCAACGCGTCAGGGATCGAGTGGTTCACAGCGACGAATTCGCATTCAAATTCACTGATCTGAGCGATCTCGTTCTCGGCAACTACGTTGGTGATCGCCTTGATACGGTGCTCGGCCAATTTAGCTTCGATAAACGCCAGGGTCAGCTTCGAACCGTACAGCGGGATATCTTCGCGCAGACGCAGCAGGTACGGAACGGCACCGATGTGGTCTTCGTGACCGTGAGTCAGCACCACACCAACGATGTCCTCGAGGCGATCCTTGATGTAGGAGAAGTCAGGCAGGATCAAGTCCACGCCTGGCTGGTGCTCTTCTGGGAAGAGCACTCCGCAGTCGATGATCAACAGCTTGCCGTTGATCTCGAATACGGTCATATTGCGGCCAACTTCGCCCAATCCGCCCAGCGGAACGGTACGTAAAGTCCCCTTCTTCAGCTTGGATGGTTTCTGCATACGCGCAGTATCGGCCTTGCCTACCGAACTTTCAGTCATAAGCGGTTAAGCCCTTTCGTTAAAGATCCCATCCACCTTCACGTAGATCCGCGCGGATGGCATCGAGTTCTGCGTCCGATGGTGCCAGTAGTGGCAATCGAACGACGGTGTTCGGCAGGACACCCTGCCAGTGAAGTCCATATTTTGCAGCAACTGCGCCCTGAATGTGGCCCATGATGCCGCGCTGGATCGGATCCAGCTCGAAGTGTGTAGCGCGTGCAGTGGCCAAATCGCCAGCATGCATCGCATCAACAAGCGTACGGTATTTAGCCGCCGCAACGTGAGCCGTCACAGAGACGACTCCTGCGGCGCCTGCTGCCATAAGCGGCAAGGTCAACCCGTCATCGCCTGAATAAACGTGCAAATCGGTGTTCGCCAACACCGTGGTGGTCGACTGGTAGTCGGCCTTGGCATCCTTGAGCGCGATCACCTGTGGGATCTGCGCTAATTCAATGATAGTTTCTGGGCTCAGCGCGATTCCGGTGCGTCCAGGAATGTCATACATCATCACTGGAAGATCCACGGCCTCGACAATCGCCTTAACGTGGGCGATAACACCGGCCTGGCTTGGCTTGTTGTAGTACGGAGCGGTAATCAGGATGCCGTGTACTCCGGCTTCCTTGGCGCGCAAAGACAGGCGAATAGAGTGGCGAGTGTCATTAGTCGTGGACCCCGCAAGTACCGCTGCACGGTCTCCCACGGCGTTAACGACGGTGCGGAACATTTCAATATTCTCGTCATCGGTCAGCGTGGAAGTCTCGCCGGTGGTGCCGGTAACGACCAATCCGTCGCAGCCTTCATCAACGAGTTTGATAGCCAGCTTCGCGGCGACATCATAGTCAACCTCACCTGCCTCGGTGAAAGGGGTGACCATCGCGGTCAGTACGGTGCCGAAGGGGAATGACTGATTATCAATTTCACTAGTTGCCATGGCTTAAATCTACACGCGGAAGTGTCACGATGGCATATTCATGTAGTTACGTGATGCGATATGTCTATGCACGTGCAAACGAAGTCGCGCAGACTGACCGGATTAGACGCTACTCGGGCGTTGGCGATCTTGGGAATGTTCGCCGCCCACATCTTTGATCTCTTTGCCCTCGACAATTCCGGGATCTTATCCCCGACCTTCACTGGAGCGACCGCCAATGGCCGCGCTTCGGTACTCTTTATGGTGCTGGCAGGCGTTTCACTAACTCTCTTTGCCCGTTCCTTACAGCGCAAGGGGCTATCCCGGAAGGCTTCTGTGGGCGTGTTAGTGCGCAGAGCTTTGGTCATCGCGGTGTTAGGTTTACTCATTGGCCCAGTCAATGAATCGATAGCAAACATCCTGGTGCACTACGGCTTACTATTTCTGCTGCTAATTCCAGCGCTCTACCTGCCTGCGCGGGCATTATGGGTTCTGTCCGTCTTCTGGCTGGTCATCGCACCGTTGGCTTGGCGGCCGCTTGCTGCAGCCGAAGCTGCGCAATCTTTAGGACATAACCCCACATTTACCGACTTCGCGCATCCCGGTCTGCTTCTGGCTGATCTGCTAGTTACCGGCTATTACCCGTTGTTGATTTGGATAGGTTTTGGCTTATTGGGGGTTGCTGTCGGAAAGCTCCCCCTTTCACAGAAGAAAACCGTCGCTTGGATGGGCGCCGGCGCAGTAGTTATCGCGGCACTAAGTCTGCTCATTGGTTGGCTCAAAATCTTGCCGTGGATAACCGCAGTAGGTACCGTCGCTGGCATCCCACGATCACAGATTTTCACCGCAATGGTCACTGGACGTTCTCCGTCCGGCAATCTTGACCGTTTTTTGAGCGAATCGTCCTACATCTGGTTGCCAACCGCGCATTCGGGTTCGATGATCTTCACGATTCATGCCGCAGCATGCGCGCTGGCGCTGTTGGCAATACTGCTCTTAGTGACTCCCCACCTAGGGTATGCCGGAGCGCTGCTGGCAGCAGCTGGACGGGCACCACTCACGTTATACATTGGGCATTTGGTCTTACTGCCGCTGTTGCAGGTGGGCCTTTCTGCCTGGGTTCAATGGTGGACGCTGTGTGTTCTCATGTTGCTGGCTGCGTTGATACTGCACCATTCGGGCAAGGCCGGGCCGCTTGAGGCTGGCGTACGTTATCTGAGCATCCTGCCAACTGACGAAAAGAATAGTGACCCGAAATAGCCTACCGGCGTCATTCAAGAACGAAATAAAAGTTAGGCGTTTTGAACGACTGACAAGTGTGTAGTTACACTTTCCTTATGAGAAAACATGGACGTGGCAGAAGTAAAACCGATACCCTCTCGGTAAAAATTTCAGCTATTGCACTTCTACTTACCCTCGTAGGGTGCTCTTCTGCCCCAGCAGAACAGCCCAGCGCGCCGACGCTTTCTCCCTCACCGTCAGTTTTAAGCCTTCGAGATTTTGACTTGGGCAACACAGATTGGAAGTTGGGCGAAGGGTATGAGAACAAGCCACGTCCCATCGTAAAACTACAGGACGGAAAGTCCGTCAACAAGGATGACGAGAAGCTTTCGCCATCCTACAAACTCGGCGACGTAGTGTACTCAGACTTGAACGACGATGGCATTGAAGACGCCGCAGCCACCTTGGAATATTCAGATGGAAATGCCTATGCAACCTTCATGTATCTTTGGCTGGCTGATGAACAGAAGCCGAAACAGCTGCTAGAGCCAATTGCTGTGGAACGTAGTTGCGGGGACTCGGTGAACAAGGTCACCGCAGTACCAGGTGGAATCAAAATCATGGAAACACGACGAACCATGTTTGATACAGACCGGTCATGTGCCCAAGGAGGAACCTGGAAAGAAACTAGAACCATCTCCGTAGAGCAGATCGGCAAAAACAAGACGTGGCTCCCGGTACAGACCGCCCCAAAGCGCGGTTATGGCGGCATCTGTAACGAAGCCATTCCTGGAGATATCCTCCCCTTTGACGAGCCATACTATTTGGCACCAAACAAAGCAACGAAGCAAGAGTTCGCGGCCCATGATCAAATTCGCGGCATTAGCATCGCAGGCAACGGGATGAGCACTACCGAAGACTCAGAACCCGAGGGATGGAAGCTTTATAACGTGGTTGAGAAAGATGATTCTGTTGAACGGTGCATCTGGCTACCGGTGACCTAGTCCGACGAGATTCTGCAGCGAAAACTAAAGGGAGTACCAAAACCCAAGCGGGTTTAGGTACTCCCTTATCAGTGCTCTGAAGCTCTATTTGTCGCTAGATGCCGAAGCTTTTTTATCGGCAACAAAGAAGTTCACCGCTGTACGCATCGAAGAACGTGCACGCTTGCGGTCCCCGCTGGCGTCATAAGCCAAAGCCAAACGGTACCAAGACTTCCACGACTCCGGATTCGCTTCGACATCTTCCTTATGACGTGGGAAGTCAGCATCCGCGGCTTCACGAATGAACCGCCCCGAGGGCATCCGAGGAAGATCTTCGGGAAGCTCCCCAAGCTCGGCAAGGGTCTTGCCCATTTTTTCCGTACGAAGCCCAAAGAGCACCTCGCGAATCAAGATCCACACACCCAAAGCGGGAATCA
Organism: Glutamicibacter sp. BW77; assembly: GCF_002332285.1. Lineage (NCBI taxonomy): Bacteria > Bacillati > Actinomycetota > Actinomycetes > Micrococcales > Micrococcaceae > Glutamicibacter > Glutamicibacter sp. BW77. Next base: position 78,817 of record NZ_NRGT01000037.1, read on the forward strand.
CGAAGACCGCTACTCCCATGGCGATAGCGATCGGTTCGCCGGTGCTCATGAAACGCACCGCTTGGGTGAAGGACATAAAAATATACAAGGCAAATACAAGCAGAATTACGCCTACCCAGAGTTTCGTTTTCACTGGCCCAACTCCAAATATCCGTCTAGTCCATAAGTCAGGCCGGCATGTGCCGAAACCTTTCGCAGACCCAAGAGCACACCTGGCATAAACGAGGCGCGGTCATAGGAATCGTGGCGCAAGGTGAACTGCTCGCCCGGCCCGCCAAAGAGGACTTCCTGGTGGGCTACCAAGCCACGTAAACGCACCGAGTGCACATGCACATCGTCTACGAGGGCACCTCGAGCACCATCGAGCTGTGTATCGGTGGCGTCTGGGCTTTTCGCAACACCTGCAGCCTTACGAGCGGCAGCGATCAGCTCGGCGGTGCGTACCGCAGTTCCGCTGGGAGCATCCACTTTATTCGGATGGTGGAGTTCGATAATCTCTACCGATTCAAAGTATTTAGCAGCGGTGGCCGCAAATGCACTGGCAAGCACGGAGCCGAGGGCAAAGTTTGGCGCGATCAACACACCAACTTCCGGGTGCTGCGCGAGCAACCCTTCAAGGTTGGAGCGGCGTTCCTCATCCCATCCAGTGGTTCCCACCACGGCGTGCAGTCCATTTTCCACGGCAAAACGCACGTTAGCTTCGGTAGCTGCCGGGACCGACAGGTCAACGATGTGGGTTGCTCCGGCCTCCAGAATCTCGTTGAGGTCCGCGCCGCGTCCGAGGCTGGCCACGAGTTCCATATCGGCGGCCGCGGAAACAGCTTTAACAGCTTCCTCGCCCATTCGTCCTGCGGCACCAAGCACCGCAACCTTAATTTGTGCACTCATGTCTTTAAGCGTATCGCTTGCAGACGGTCGCGATTGGCATCGATGACGTGACGTCTACCCGTTCGAGTCCTCACCGCAATGCGTTGAACACGCATCAGATTTTTTGCGAACAGCTTGAGATATACGGTGCCCAGCTTGTATTGCTGGGCAACTCAAGGAAAAATAAGCTTCACGATCTTCCAAGGAGTTGGCAAGTAAAATGGGGACTGTCCTGAAGCGATGGTGCGCTGGCACTTTTTTAGTAGCCGTCGTCACGTTCGGTACCATCGCGTGTAGTTCTGGCGATGTACCGCCGACCCTGAGCGATGATGAACGCGCTCGACTCGTCGATAGAGTCGAAGAGCAAAGCTCGTGGATTGAATCACCTTCCTGCCAAGTTGAGGTATTTCGGCAAGACGGCGATACAACCTATGGCTGGGCCGATTGCATGACGTCAGCTTCTGCTTCAACTTCTGAGCAAGAACTACTACAGGGTGAGTCCTATCCTTTTCGCATTGATGGCGATCAGATCCGTGTCCCTGGCGACGGAGGTGCCTACGAAGAGGATCTCAAGGAAATCTTCCCAGAAGATTTGCGGGCAGCCATCGAGGAACATTCCGTAGGGCTGCCCTAAAGCTGACCTGCATCTACTCGGCGCAGATCTTGGCTAGAGTAGAGCCTTCAGCAAATAAATACTAAGTTTTTTCGTGGCATCGTCCGCGGACGGAAGGGTACGTGTGCGGCACGGCTATTTTGGACAGATCCCGGAGACGTTACGTACCCGATTATCGGTACGCGTGGCAGGAACTGGCCCTGATGTGGTGCTCATTCATGGGCTTGGAGCCTCCAGCCGGTATTTCACTCCCCTAGCTCAAGAGTTGTCCCGTGACCATCGAGTGATCGTTCCTGAGTTGCCTGGCCACGGTAAGAACATGGATGACGGCAGGCCGGTCAGCGTGGCACGCTTTGCTCACGAGGTCTCCCTCGCCTTACGCACATTAAATGTGAAAGACGCGGTCATTTTGGGACATTCGATGGGAGCTCAGGTGTCCATCGAGATTGCTCGTAGTCGTCCTGAGCTACTCAAACACCTGATCATTGCTGCGCCAGCGGTTAATGACCGAGAAGATACGCTCTTCCGGCAGGCTCGCAGGCTCTTGCAGGATTTTCCCCATGAGTTAAATGCGGTCAAGGCTATCTTGCTCGTTGACTATCTGCGATGCGGTATTCCGTGGTGGGCTAAGAGTTGCGCGCAGATGCTCGATTACCCGACCATTGACTATTTAGGATCGGTGCCTGTTCCTGTCGATGTAGTTTGTGGCACGAAGGATTCACTGTCGCCACCGGACTTTGGGTTACGCCTTGTGGCTGACGCTCCGAATGCAAAGTTGTCGGTATTCGAAGATGCAGCGCACGGTTTCAACTACTCGCATTTTGAACAACTAGCCCAGCTGGTCCGTGCAGCGGGCTAAGCGCAAAGACTCCACCGTCAAAAAATAAGGGACGCCCCACACTGTTGAAGTGGTGAGCGTCCCTTATATTTTTTGTTGAAGTATTTAGCGCCCCAGCGTGGCTGCTGATTCGAATGGCCCGACCACGGTGATGGTGCGTTCCTTGGCAGCAAGCTCTTGAGCCAACCCTTGCACATCTTCCTTGGTGACCGCATTTACACGGCTCAGTGCCTCATCAATGTCTTGGAATTCTCCGGTGACCATCTCAGCTCGGCCCAGGCGCGACATGCGACTTCCTGGATCTTCCAGAGCCAACACGGTACCGCCCGCGAGCTGGCCCTTGGCCTGGGATAATTCAGCGTCGGTAATACCGTCCGCAGCCAATCGATCCAGTTCGGATTCAAGTAGACCGATCACTTCGCTTGCCTTAGCTGGCGAACAACCGGCATACATACCGAAATATCCGGCATCGGTATACGCAGCCGAGAATGAATACGTGGAGTACGCAAGTCCACGCTTTTCACGGATCTCTTGGAACAGACGCGAGCTCATGCCCCCACCGAGAACCGCGTTGAGTACGGCAAGTACCTGCCGCCTCTCATCTTGTCCACTGATACCAGGGCAACCGATGATGATACTGGCTTGTTCAACCGGGCGGTTGATCACTTCAATGCCGGGCACCGAAACAATAGTTGCCGGTTCCGAAGAACGACGCGGTTCCGGAACCGCCATCGGGTCAAGATCCCAGCCTGCCTCGGACAGCGAGGTGAGAACCATTGCGCATAGTTCCTCGTGGTTTAACGAGCCTGCCGCGGTGATGATCACTTCGCTCGGGCGGTAATGCGCCCGGTAGTGCTCCATGACTGCCTCGCGGGAGATTTCCATGATCTCGGCGGGTGTGCCACCAATGGGTCGCGCCAACGGGTGATCACCAAGGACCTTAGCGACAGAGTGTTCGTGGGCTACCTCGGTGGCATCGTCAGCGTCCATTGCTAGTTCCTCGATGATCACCCCACGCTCTTGCTCCAATTCCAGGGGGTCGATGACAGCGGAGGTCACCATGTCTGCGATGACGTCCATGGCCATTGGCAAATCGGAGTCAAGCACTCGCGCGTAGTAACAGGTGGATTCTTTCGCGGTCGCAGCATTTGATTCGCCGCCCACTGCATCAAAAGCCTGAGCGATCTCAAGCGCAGTGCGCTTCTTAGTTCCCTTGAACAATAGGTGCTCAAGAAAATGCGTCGAACCGTAGTGCCCAGCTTCTTCATCGCGGGATCCAACGGGCACCCAGAATCCAACGGTGGTTGAACGCTGGCCAGGCATTGCCTCGGTCAGTACACGAACACCGCCGGGAAGAATACTTCGACGTACTTCCGCCCCGCCCTCGCCGCGGTGGACCAACGATGGGTCAGCCGGATCAATCGGAGAGAACTGGTATGCCTCAACCGAGTGCAACGGCAACGGAATCATGACCACAGAGAAACATCCTTAAACATCGGGTCCCGGCAATTCAAGCCGGGCGGAACACTGTCCCTATTCTCCCACAGGGGGTTGTGGACGGCGTTCAGCTTCGTTGCAGCTCACTGCCGCAGCATGAACACGCCGGAATCACCTTCCGGGTCCTGCTGTGGAAGGTGTTCCCGGCTTAGCATCAGCGGCTCAGCGACCTTAAGGGCATCTGCGTTCACGTCTGATTCGTTCTCCTACTCCGGTGCCTTACCCGAAAGGGTCGTTCGGGATCTCAGGAGGCGGCATTGGTGCACCGGGTGGGGATGCAGGATCCTGAGGCGCGCCAGGGGCAGACGGTTGGTGCTCGGGACTGCTGGGACTGCCTGGACTCGTCGGATCCGGGCTAGTGGGCTCCGCCGGCGGAGGTGGCGGTTCCGGAGCGGGCGCGTGGGTCGGATCGATGGTGTTCTCCATGATGCTCTCCTAGTCTCCTGACTTCACGCCAGGTTCCTTCCATTCAAGGACAGAATGCTCTGGCAGACAACCCCTTAGGGAACTCTGAGGCAGTCTGCTTTGATGGCCCAAGCGCTGCCTCGGTCGGTTTTGCCGCCCGGAATATTAGGGTCTGAAGGCTAATGGAGGTCTTCCGATCCTGGTTCCTGCACTGCAGTCGTTGGATCTGCCGGCCGATCTGGCGTGGCCGGAGCTGTTGGGTCAAATGGCGGAGGTCCAATTGGTCCATCGGGAGCTGGACGATTTGGTGGATTCGTCGGATCGGGCGGGTCAATCGGTGTCGTCGGTTCCTCAGGAATACTCGGCCGGGCTGGATCTGGCGGCAACGTGCGGCCTGAGTCTTCTGCCGAATGCGGATTTGTCGACTCCATGATCAGTCCTCTGCTTTCGATCGGCGCTCGCTTAGCAATACGAGTGAGACCATTCAAGATCCAGCGACTTGGTAAAGCAAGAGGCTTCAGGCAATACTCAGCAGAAAATAAGTGCAGCGAGGCCCAGCGCCGTCTGACGGCAAGCGCTGGGCCTCGCTGGATGCTCATGGGCGCGGGCGGGCATTACTGGTGCCACCGGCCCATTACTTTCGCTCAGGCAATATTGCTGCGGTCAAACGCGTCCAGACTGATGCCTTGTTCCAGAATCAGCTTGGCCCATTCCTTTGCCGAGTGCAGGCTGTGATCGCGGTAGTTACCGCAGCTCACCGCTTCGGTGCCCGGAACGTCATCCCAGGTGACTCGCTCTGCCAGATCTTCAAGTGAAGACTTGATCGCTTTGGCAACTTCTTCAGGAGTTGGCTCGCCCCAAACAATCATGTGGAACCCGGTACGGCAACCGAAAGGCGAGAAATCAATGAGACCTTCGAAGCGGGTACGGATCAGACCCGCCATGGTGTGCTCGATGGTGTGCAGGCCAGCGGTAGGGATCTCACCGTGGTTTGGCTGCACAAAACGAATGTCGTAGTTCGTGATGGCGTCACCCTTGGGGCCACGCTCAACGCCGATCTTACGCACGTAGGGAGCCTTGACCTTGGTGTGGTCCAGGGCAAAACTTTCAACAGCTGCAAGTTCAATTTCACTCATGGTTTCAGTCTATCCGCTCCCCCATTAGCAAAATTGAAAAACTTCATAGCCCGTAACCGATAAACTCGAGTGAGCATGCTGGCCGTCGAATCTGTTTCCGGTCAGAATCAAAAAGACTTATTTGTTGTTGAGAGGAACCGAATGTCGGACCAGAAGACCCTGCTCGTATTCGCGCACAGTGATGAAGCATCTGCCTTCGCAGACGTGCCACACATCGTATCCGGAGTAGGGAAGGTCAACGCTTCGGTAGCACTTGCCGGTGCGCTTGCCGACGGCGGCATAGAGCGAGTTATCGTTTTGGGCACCGCAGGGGTAGTCGGTAATGCCGACGAAGACCGTCCGAGCTTGGATACAATTTACCAGGTGACTCGTTTGATCCAGCACGATTTCCCATTGGCCTCAGATGATGTGGTGCCAACCGGCGAGATCCTACTGCCTGATACTCAAGCCACTATGGCTACCGGAGATGTGTTTGTCAGCAACGACGAGCAGCGCGCCCACATTTCCGGCTTGAATGCGCAGCTGGTAGATATGGAAGGTTACGCCTACGCGAGCATGTGCCAGCGTTTTGACGTTCCACTGCAGATCTTCAAGGTTCCTTCGGACTACGCCGATAGCTCCACCAGCATGGACGATTGGGATGCGATTGTCATCGCCAAGAGCGTTCAGCTACGTGAGTTCTATGATGCGCACCTGATTCCGGCTAGCCCAATTAGCTAGAACTACCCTATATTCGGTCTCTGAGCTGTAGGTTCCTAACGGAATCGACGGCGAGGATACCCTAATCACGCAGAACCCCGGCTTCGCAGATTAGCCGGGGTTTTATCGTCCTAGACGATCTTGCATTGACTATTTTCAGGACAAGAGTCCCGAGATCAAACGTGTTCCGTGAGCAAGTTTTCCACAGCTCTAGTCGCATTCTCGAATATTCAATATGATTCATCTATGATCCAACATACATCGAGCACCTCTTGCCAAAGTGGTGCCAATAGTGGAACCATAGAGATATGTCGGGAATAGACGACATAGAAGTTAAAATGAGGGAGAGCCCAAAGAACGTTAAGTTCGCTGACATTCGCAAAGTTTGCGATGCGCACTTTGGACTACCCAGAAATCGGGCAGGAAGCCACTTAGTATATAAGACTCCTTAGCCCGGTGATCCTCGAGTTAATATTCAAAATAAAGACGGAATGGCTAAGCCTTACCAGGTAAGGCAAGTTCTCGAGGCAATCGAGAAAATGAAGGAGATGAGCGGAGTTGACTAATTTGCCTACACCGGCAGTCGCAGCTCACTATAAATACAACGTGTCTTGGTCTCCGGAAGATGATGAGTTTATTGCAACCGTTGCAGAATTCCCATCATTGTCATGGATAGATGAAAACCAGATCTTGGCCCTGACTGGTCTGCGCGATCTTATCGCCGAAGTTATTCAGGATATGAGAGATTCCGGCGAAGAGGTGCCTGTCCCTTTTTCGGTTCGGAAATTCAGCGGGAGCATCCGTGTACGCGTTAGCCCGGAAAAGCATCGAGACCTAACCATCGCTGCTGCCGACCAGAGAGTTTCACTGAATCGGTATCTTACAGAACGCTTAGCTTCCTGCTAAAGGTATGCGCCAACGTAGTACATCTACATTTTAATTTAGTCGTTGCAACTTTGCGCGTTGCAGTGGCTAATTTGTGCCCCTCTCCGATTGCCTTCAGTTAACAATCGCGTCTGGGCAGTAGAAAACCCCGGCTCACAAATGTGAACCGGGGTTTTCAAACTAGAGGAGAGTATTACTCTGCTGCTTCTTCCGAAGCCTCGTCCTCTTCAACAACTGGAGACAGCGACAGCTTTCCGCGGTCATCGATCTTGGTGATCTCAACCTGGATCTTCTGGCCGACCGAGACTACGTCCTCAACATCATCGACGCGCTTGCCGTCGTTGATCTTGCGCAGCTCGGAGATGTGCAACAGTCCGTCCTTGCCTGGGGTCAGCGAGATGAACGCACCGAAGGTGGTCAGCTTCACTACGGTACCCAAGTAACGCTCGCCAATCTCAGGAACCTGAGGGTTGGCGATGGCGTTGATGGCCGAACGTGCGGCTTCAGCGGACTCACCGTTGGTGGCGCCGATCAGCACGGTGCCGTCATCTTCAATCGAGATGTCAGCTCCGGTGTCTTCCTGAATGGTGTTGATCATCTTGCCCTTCGGGCCGATGACCTCGCCGATCTTATCCACTGGGATCTTCACCGAGATGATGCGTGGCGCGTAGGTGGACAGCTCATCCGGGGTGTCGATGGCCTGGTTGACCACGTTCAGGATGTGCAGGCGAGCCTCGCGAGCCTGAGTCAGCGCTGCGGCGAGCACCGATGCAGGAATACCATCAAGCTTGGTATCAAGCTGGATCGCGGTGATGAACTCAGGAGTACCAGCCACCTTGAAGTCCATATCACCCATGGCATCCTCGGCACCAAGGATATCGGTCAGGGCAGCGTAACGGGTTTCGCCGTCAACGGTGTCCGAAACCAGACCCATAGCGATACCTGCAACCGGTGCGCGCAGTGGCACGCCGGCGTTCAGCAGCGACAGGGTCGAGGCGCAAACCGAGCCCATCGAGGTCGAGCCGTTGGAGCTCAATGCCTCAGAGACCTGACGGATTGCGTATGGGAATTCTTCACGCGTTGGAAGAACAGGCACGATGGCGCGTTCTGCCAGGGCACCGTGGCCGATTTCGCGGCGCTTAGGTGAACCCACACGGCCGGTTTCACCGGTCGAGTATGGCGGGAAGTTGTAGTTGTGCATGTAACGCTTGCGGGTTACCGGGCTCAACGAGTCGATCTGCTGTTCCATCTTGAGCATGTTCAAGGTGGTGACGCCCATGATCTGGGTTTCGCCACGCTCGAAGATTGCCGAACCGTGGACGCGAGGCAGAACCTCAACCTCGGCGGAAAGCTGACGGATGTCAGCTAGACCACGGCCGTCGATACGGATCTGCTCGGTCAGGATGCGCTGACGCACGATGTGCTTGGTCACGGCACCGAAAGCCTTGGAGATTTCGCCTGCACGCTCGGCGAAGGCTGAGCCTTCACCGGTAAGCGATGCAACGATCTCGTCCTTGAACTCGCCGGCCGCGTTGTCGCGATCCTGCTTGTCTGCGATGGCGTAGATTTCTGCCAGGCGGGTGGAAGCTGCTGCTTCAACCGCTGCGTAGGCGTCATCTTCGTAGTCGCGGAAGATTGGGAACTCAACGGTTTCCTTCGCTGCACGCGAAGCCAAATCGGCCTGCGCTTCGCAAAGTACCTTGATGAATGGCTTAGCAGCTTCCAGACCCTCGGCAACGACCTCTTCGGTTGGCGCGGTAGCGCCGCCCTGGATCAGTTCCCAAGCGTTGTCGGTAGCATCGGCTTCAACCATCATGATGGCTACGTCGTCGCCTGCAACACGGCCGGCAACGACCATGTTGAACACGGCGTTCTTCAGCTGGCTGTGCTTAGGGAATGCAACCCACTGGGCGCCTTCTCCATCGTCAACCAAGGCAACGCGAACGCCACCGATTGGGCCGGAGAATGGCAGACCCGAAAGCTGAGTAGACATCGAGGAAGCGTTGATTGCTACAACGTCGTACAGCTCATCTGGGTCGATGGCTAGGGCGGTTACAACAACCTGAACCTCGTTGCGCAGGCCCTTGACGAATGCTGGGCGCAGTGGGCGGTCCATCAGACGGCAAGCCAAGATGGCTTCAGTCGATGGGCGACCTTCGCGGCGGAAGAAGCTGCCCGGAATACGGCCAGCTGCGTACATGCGCTCTTCAACGTCCACGGTCAGTGGGAAGAAGTCGAAGCCTTCGCGTGGGTGCTTACCGGCCGAGGTGGCCGAGAGCAGTACGGTCTCTTCGTCGATGTAAACCATTGCAGCGCCAGCGGCCTGCTTAGCCAAACGGCCGGTCTCAAAACGAATGGTGCGGGTACCGAAGCGACCGTTGTCGATCTGTGCTTCGGCGAATTGAATTTCTGGACCCTCCATTAAGGGGGTTCTCCTTTCGATCGCTCCCATAGCTGACGAGCGATCCGTGACGCCCTACCCAGATCTGGTCTTCGATCGAGACCCGCGCTTCAGCCATCAATGGGCTAAAGCGAAAGCCACTACCGAGGACCGCGATACTGGCGGTCAGGACTCACGGTGACGCGGTCAAGGGAGTGTTTTTATCGTTGAGGTCTTGGCCAGCGGCCAAGTCCTACTCTAAGCCTACCGGGAATTGGCAAAAGGTGCAGTTCCACGCGATTTTCGCGGGTGTTGAGAACGCCCTATGCACTTCGGCGGACAGCAGTATTTATTTTGATCCAGGATTCTCGATATCGGTTCTCCGCTTCAGCACCCACCGAAGGTCTCTAGGTGAGCTCGCTCCCTGCAAGCTCTTCCTTAACCACCGCAAGTCCTCCCCAATGGATGACGTTCGCCAGGCCTGTGACTCAATAATCTTTCTGCCTCGATATCCTCCTGTGAACGTCAGTAACATCCAGAGCGCAGGAAATACCGTGATCATTACGGCAGAACCTACAGAAAGACTGGCACTGGAGAAGGTCAAGATGGCGACCAGCGTTGTCCAAAGACACCACCACAATCCGTTAGATAGTGACTTCAAACGTACCGACTGCAGCGCAATCGTTAAGTAATCCCGATAAGACTGCTGATGGACTTCGCTAGCAGCCTTTTGGGCAACTATGCATTGTTCTTGTGACTTTGCGTGCTTTATTCGTTCCAAATCCAAATCGCGCTTGAGGCTATCGAGCAACCGTTCGTTTGTTCTTGCCTGCGCCCGCAATGTTTTTTCTACTGCATTTAGTCTCTGGTTCTCATTTTTGAGATTTGCGTATGAAGGTTGACCATCGAAATAACGTTTGGAATTTTCTTTGCGGATCGATGCACCGGCATCATGCGGAACGGTGAAATTTGCAGACGCAGCCCTAGCCGCCACTGGAATATGTTCACTGTGCCCTAAGGCAGTAATAACTGGAACCTGACAACGAACTACAGCTTCGATGAGATCTCGTTCGTCGAAGACAGCGAAATCCGCATAAGATCCGCCACCGCGAATAATGATGACGGCATCGGCATCACTAGGTTTGAGATTTTTTAGCCTGCTAGATATATCGTCAACCGCTCGTGTCCCTTGGATGTGTGCTTCCACAGCCATGACCGAAACCCGATGCTCTCTGTCGCTTTCGTGCAGGCCCCTCTTAAAATCCGCTAACACCTGAGCGTCCTGACCACAGATAACCACCACGTTTTTGATTTTTCCTGTGGGACGAATACTTTCTAAGTTGCGAATTGGCTTCGGTCGAATCCCGAATTCTCGGGCTACTTTTTGTCGGGAAAGTTCCAGGGGGCCAACTTCGGGAAGGATCTGAACCGCTGCTTGCCTATCACCGGCAATGGGGTCGCTTACTTTCCATACCGGGTTCCTTCGCCACACGTCAAAGTTCGGCTTGGCTGTGACAACTAGCTGTTGCCCTTCGCGGAGCTTGCTGGGAAAAGCGTGCGACGGTGCTTCAATTTCTAATGCAGTCCCACCGTCAATGAGTGTAAGCCACCTTTTATCGGCTGTCCCCCTTACTTTTCCAATGACTTCTCCGCGAAATTGCACCATGCGAGTCGAAGAGATGTGGCTGGCCACAAATCCTCTCACTTGGGCCAATGAGTGAATAGTTGAAGTTTTAGATTGTCCTAGCCGCGTCTCCATACCAACCACGATATGTCGACAATCCGACGGATTGTGGTAATTAGCTCAGATCAAAGTAAAAATTCAAATTTAAACTAAGAACAACCAGACCCACTGATCGACCCAACTAGTTCACCCATCCGCAGCCGCTTCTGGAGTCGCTGTCTGGCGTCCAGTTCATTGAGAACTTCGCACTTTTAACACCGCCAACGGGCTCGATCGACTTTTGAATTCATGAGAGCGCATTTTCAGAGCGTCGTTGTGGAACCGCTAGATCTAAATACACTGACCTCGCAACTGGCAGCAGTTCTTATTTAAATGTCGGAGCAGGTGGCGTTCACCCTGTTGCAGCGAAACCAACTAGTTCAGGTTGCAAAGACCGCACAGAAGCATCGCAACGACTTCACCGACAGAATCCGATCACCACCGCACGAAGACGTTGGTAACTTCTATGCGTTTTCTGGCGCGGTCTGTGCTTCTACGATTAGGGCAGCAGCAATCGAATCGAAAGCGCCCAATGTTGCGTAAAGCTTGATCGGGTCCTGCGGCAATGGCCAACTGGAGAGTTTCACGGCAACCATCTGCGCGGGACGGTTAATGTAGACCATCTGTCCATGGATACCCATGCATAACACCACGTCATTACCGGGATATGGAAACCACATTTGGTTACGGTACATACCGCCGGGCATACGGTAATCCCCCGGGCTAGCGGCAAAAGCGTCTCGTGAATCCGGATCGCCTTCCAACGTTTGTGTAATCCAGTCTTCAGAGAGCACACGTTCCCCCGTCAAGGACAGTCCGTCATTGAGGAATACTGCACCGAATCGGGCAATATCTCGTAGCGTGGCATTGATCCCGCCGTCGAAAGTTCCGGTCCCGTACTGATCAATGCAAATCGTCGCGTCAGATTCGCTACCCAGCTTGCTCCATAAAACTTTAGACATCAGCTGTGGCATTGCGGTTCCTGAAGCGGCCTCACACACCCAGCCGAGCATGTCAGTCTCGCAGGAGCGATACTCAAATACTCCGCCGTGAGCTGTCTTGCGTTGAAGTGTTTTCAGGAACGGGTACATCCCGGTCGGTCCAGGCGTACTGGTTGGTGCCCAGCCGATGGCCTCCGACATCCGGCGGATCCCGGAGAGTGGATCCAAATAATTTTCAGAGAAATCAATTCCTGAACACATATCGAGCAAGTGACGCACCCTCGCGCCGGCATAACCTGAGTCGGCCAATTCAGGGATATAGTCCGTGATCTGGGCATCGGGATCTAGTACTCCCGAGTCGCATAAGGAACCGGCAACGGCACCAATGAGAGATTTACTCATCGACATCAATAGGTGAGAGGAATCTTCATTCATCTGCCCGAAGTATTGTTCTGTGATTACTGTGCCCCGATGCGAAACCATCCAGGCATCGGTATGTGTTGTAGCCATGATCGATCCAACGGTCACCAGCGGAGCACCCGGAATGCTGGACGGCGCTAGAACCAAGTCCAGATTACGAAGCGCAACGGGCAGTTCCGAAGGCGTCGCTGAACCACGTGGAATTTCGGCTGTGGGCAAGAAATCAGCCATATGCTGAAAAGACCAGTGCAGGTTCTCAGGCAATTTCCAATTCAGTGCGTTGATTGCGCCAGCGCCAGTAACAGCGCCTATTTGAGTGTCATCCATGAGAGATCCTTTCAACGCCACACCAGTTAGTAAATGGGAGACTACCATTGAGTAACTCGGATGGGTCTCTTTGACTGTCACGTATCAAATACTTAGGTTCATAACGGGACGACAAAAATGACAGTCAGCCTTCTTCCCTGTCCTTTGAGCCCTTTGAGCCCTAGTTTCATGGATTTCGCCGAGCTAGCTGGGAATTGGCAAATAATCAGGCTCGGCGGGATTATTCTGGCTTCTTGGGCTGTTGTTAATTTCTGGAACACACGCTTTGCCCGATCAGATCTACCCGATTCTCTTGGGGTAAGGCGCATTCACTGAGTACGAGGAAAGAGAACTATGACAACCATGGTCAATGCATACGCTGCACCTTCGGCTACCGAAGGATTGATTCCAACTCAGATCGAGCGACGCGAGGTAGGTCCGCGCGATGTCCTGATCGACATCAAGTTCTCCGGCATCTGCCACTCGGACATTCACACCGTGCGCGGCGAATGGGGACCTCGGTCCTACCCATTGGCTCCAGGCCATGAAATCGCCGGTATCGTGACCGAGGTCGGATCCGAAGTCACCAAACACAAGATCGGTGACCGTGTTGGTGTGGGATGCATGGTTAACTCCTGCATGGAGTGCGAAAACTGCCTCGCTGGCGACCAGCAATTCTGCGACAGCTCCGTCGGAACCTATGGTTCAGTCGATCGCGATGGGACCATCACCCAGGGTGGGTATTCCACCCACGTGGTGGTCACCGAAAACTTCGTCTTGAGCATCCCAGAAGGTATCGAGCTTGATGTGGCCGCGCCGCTACTCTGCGCCGGCATCACCACTTTCTCCCCACTGAAGCGCTGGGGTGCAGGCCCTGGCAAGAAGGTGGCAGTGGTGGGCCTTGGCGGTCTAGGCCATATGGCCGTGAAGATCGCTAGCGCTATGGGAGCCGAAGTTACCGTGCTCTCCCAGTCGTTGAAGAAGAAAGACGAAGGACTGAGCATGGGTGCCAGCGATTACCGCGCCACCAGCGACGAGAGCACCTTCAAGGATCTGCACAAGAACTTCGACCTGATCATTAACACGGTCAGCGCCTCGATCAATATCAGCAATTACCTTGAGCTGCTGCGGGTCAACGGCACCATGGTCAATGTGGGTGCCCCGGCGGAGCCATTGCCGGTGAATGCCTTCGCTTTGATCGGTGGACGCCGTTCGTTCGCCGGTTCACAGATTGGCGGCATCGAAGAAACCCAAGAGATGTTGGATTTCTGTGCCGAGCACGGCATTGGTGCTGAAATCGAGGTCATTGGCGCCGAGCAGATCAACGAAGCTTACGAGCGCGTGATGAAGTCTGACGTTCGCTACCGCTTCGTGATTGACACCGCGACTTTGGTCTAAAAGTAGTATCCAGCGTTCTAAGCACGGCGTTCGAACTATTAACTTACAGTTGATAGTTCGAACGCCGTATCCGCATGCGGCTTCGGGACACAGCTAACGGTTACGCATAACGCTGCTCGATTACAGAGGAATCTCAATGACCGTTCCTGATTTCACCGAATACTCTTGGGATCATCTTGAACGTGGCAGCATCTTGGTAGTCACGCTCAGCGGACCTGCCTACCTCAGGCTCATGGACCCGGAAAATTTCGCAGCATTCCAAGATTCAGAAGATTACGATTTCCGAGGTGGCTTCGCGCGTAAAGCACCGTACCGAATCAAGGTTCCCCGTTCAGGCCCCTGGTATTTAGCGGTTGATCTCAGCGGATTGGGAGTCCGCGGGGTACGCCACGCAGTGAGCGTGAAACCACCACAGCGGCCCGACGGTCCACTAATCGACGAGTTTGAGTGAGAGCTCAACGAGATTTTTTGCGTTCATACCCGGCCAACCATGCAGTATTTCCAACCACTGCGCCGGAATAGCCGGTAACCCATAAGCAGCCCCGACCAACGATCCTGCAATTGCGGCCACGGTGTCCGTATCGACCCCGCCACGTACCGCAGCTTCGACTGATGCGACGAGATGCTCAGCACTCCCACCCTCAGCAACATTGGAAACTTTGATGGAACTCCAAGCGCCTTGGAAGGCTTCAACCACCCAGCCGTTATGTGAGAAATCGCGTGGGCTATTTTCTTCTGCCTGCTGAATGCGTCGTTCCCAAACTAAGGCGCGTTCAAGATTTAGAAGTGGCAGCCCTACGCGGATATCTAGTTCTGCGGTGAGTACGGCGTGACGTACTGCTAGCGTCCATAAAGCGCAGGCTTCGGCTGCCTCATCATCGAAATGAGTGAGTTTACTAATCTCGACTGCCGCTTGGTACGTCTCGTCCGGCGTACGGTCTAGATAAGCCAAGGCAACGGGAGCAGTTCTCATCAGGCTTCCGTTGCCGCCCGAACGACCTGTTTGCCGGTGAATCGCAGTCGCAGCCGAGACTGCATCCTCCGTATTCGGAGCATCGCGCTTATTTACCCGTGCGGTTTGTTCCGCCGCACCGAGAACAGCCCGAGTCTGGGTGCCTACATCCGGCGCATCTTTCACCCAGATAGCCCACTGACGCACCATATAGTCAGATGCGCCTGCGTCGAGTTGTCCTCCGGAGTTCGCTAGTGCGCGTGCAATCACGATCGCCATCGAGGTATCGTCTGTCCACTCTCCGGGGGCAAAGTCACCAAGCCCGCCACCGATCATGGCTACCGGTTTGTCAGCCGGCATGGGAGGACCAAATTCGTACCCCGCGCCAAGAGCGTCTCCCGCGGCCATACCTGTAAGTACTCCACAGATACGGTCTTTCATATCAGACGAAAGCTTCATACCATTCCCATCAGAAAACTTGCACCTTGCCAATGTATTGGCGGTAAATCCAAGTTATCCCGTGTAACCGACACTTTTCAGCACTCAGTCTTTAGGAATATCAAGCGGAAACACGAGAAGCGATCCCGACGCAGTAGCCACTGCCTTCCCGTTTTTATCTACAACTTCTCCTTCGGCGAAGATCACTCGACGTCCCGGCTTGGTAACAGTTCCGGTGCAACGTAGCGGTCCACTATCCGCCAACACCGGACGTAGGTAGTTCACTTTGATTTCGATGGAGGTGTATCCCATTCCTGCAGGAAGCGTCGAGTGTGCAGCGCAACCGAGTGCAGAGTCCAGCACTGCACAAACTAGTCCCCCATGCACAGTCCCAATCGGGTTATACAAAGACTCATCCGGTGTACTTGTGAAAGTGACCGACCCTTCGCTGACTTCGACTAGATCCATATTGAGATGCGACGCGATTGGTGCACCAGGAAGGTCACCGGATGCCATCTGTTTCAGATATTCCAGTCCGGAAAGTAACGGGAGCTGATCCATGGCGTCAGCAGGATCTCTCCACTTCACAAGTTTTTCACGGGCGTCAGTTCTAGCTTCCATTAATATGGCTCCTTTAGCCTTGAGTTTCTGTTTTCTCGGGCAACGGCACATTTTGTAGGTGTTAAATCCCCGTATCGGG